>JARFUL010000205.1 GCA_029289015.1 Syntrophobacteria bacterium
CATGTCCATTAAGGCGGCGGTGGAGGGCACCGCGCGCAACCCCGAGGCCTCTGGTAAGATCCTGGTCAACATGATGGTGGGTCTCGCGCTGATCGAGTCGCTGTGTATTTACACGCTGGTCATCTGCCTGATCATCATCTACGCGAACCCCGGCTCCGCCCAGGTTGCCAAGCTTCTGGGGCTCAGCTAACTAATGCTCAACCCGGTCCGGGGCGGCTGCTCTCCGCCCCGGGCCATTACTCAATGAAAATTTAACAGTTCCCTCAAATGGTGAAGATGTCATGAAGTTTGCCAAGATACCCATGGCCACGATAAACAGGCTCTCCGTCTACTCAAGGACCCTGGAGGAGCTCCTTGAGAACGAGGTGGAGGTCATCTCCTCGGAGAAGCTGGCCAAGCTCTGCGGGGTGAACCCCGCGCAGATACGCAAGGATCTTGCCTACTTCGGAGAGTTCGGCGTCAGGGGAGTGGGCTACCGGGTAAAGGACCTCATGCTCCAGATCAAGGAGATCCTCGGGCTCAACAAGACCTGGAACCTCGGTTTGGTGGGGGTGGGCAACCTGGGCTCCGCCCTGATCCGGCACGCAAACTTCATGAAGCAGGGCTACCAGTTCGTGGCCGCGCTCGACGTGAACCCCCAGAAGATAGGAACCACGCTGCCCAACGGTCTCGTGATCGACGACTTCAAGGACTTCGAGAGGGTGGTCAAGGAGCGCGACGTGCACATAGGCGTGGTCGCGACCCCGGCTTCCGCCGCGCAGACCGTGGCCAACCAGCTCATAATTGCCGGGATAAACGGCATCCTCAACTTCGCGCCGGTGCAGCTCCAGGTGCCCGAGTGCTGCCGGGTGGAGAACGTGGACTTCACCATCAAGCTCGACAACCTGGCCTACCACCTCTCCACAAGCGAAGACTAGCCCTTCCCCCCGAATGCGGGCAGCCAGGCGCCCCCTTCGTGCGGGGTGTTTTTTTGTCCGCCCATTCCTCGCGGGTCTTTCCATAAACGCGGGGGCAAATCCGGGCTTTAGTCCACGCCTGTGGGGGCTCATTCCATAAAATATTAATGATAAAGCCATGTTATAGCGTTAAGGCCCCTGCCGGACCACCCCCGGTTAGAGTCTTGCCTTGAAAAATCGATTGAGACGTCCTAGAATCTTAGACCTGGCAGCCACTTTCGAGGTCTTGAGCCATGAGTATGCAGCGGACTTTATTGTTGGTCGCCGCGGTCTGGGCCCTGATCCTTGCCCCGGCCCGGGGGCTCCCGTTTGAGCGCGCGGGCGGTGCGGATGCCCGTATCCAGAACCTGGAGCAGGAGGTCGCGTCCCTGAAGCAGAGGCTCATGGAGATTGAGGCCGAAAACTTGAGGCTCAAGGAGAAGGCTGTCAGGACATTGGCGCTCTATACCAGGGCTGACCGTAAGCTCATGGCTATCAGGGGCGATAGGAGCGAAGGCCTGAAGGCCGTGCAGCGCGAGTACAGGAAGCTGAAACAGGTCCAGAATGAGCTTCAGGCCGTGGTGAAGGAGGTGCAGCAGCTCACCGGAAAGAAGGGGGCCTACCGTGCCCAGGTCCTGTCCAAAGACAGCTCACTCAAGTGGTTCCTCGCGGGTGCGGGGGTCTTTTTCCTGGGGATCGTTGTGGGCCGATTTTCAGTGAAGGCGTCCAGGAGGTACCGGTCCAGCCTGGAAATCTAGGCCGCGCGCGAAAAGCCGGTCTTAAAATCCCACGCGGCTCTCTTGAACCTAACCCTGATAAGATTTCCATAGTGCCGAGAACAGCCATACAGGGCCGTGAGGTATACTACGCGCATGAGGGCGAAGGCCCGGCGGGGCTGGGGCTCATATCCACCGGGGCCAGGCTCAAGGTGGGCCCGGACCTGTTCGACGGCCTGAAAAACGACTTTGAGAAGGCCCTCGATGTCCTGGCCTCATACTTTCCCTCTCAGGAGAGCCCCCCCTTCCGGGACCTGTCCCCGGACACGGTGAGAAACATATTCTTCGCGTGCCACACCTTCGACCGCATGGCCGACCTGGGCCAAATTGAGGTTCCCGCGCTGGTGGTCTCGGGTGAAAAAGACGAACTTACCCCCTTGAAATTCGCCCGCTATCTGGCGGAAAATATAAAAGATGCAACTCTTGTCGTGCTTGAAGGAGCGGCCCACAATCTGCCCAGGGAGAGAGCCGAAGAGGTGGGCGAGGCTGTCCGGTCCTTTGCAGGTGGGTTGTTTGGAGCAGGTTATTGAGGGCCCAGGAGGTATGATGTGAGCCATCACGAATTGACCGCTGAAGAGACCGTTGTGGAGAACCTGGGAGTCCGCAAGATCGACTCGCCCCTCGCGGGGAGGATGGCGGCCCAGAAGGTGGAGCGGAGATTCTTGTCCGACGACGATCGGGTTCTCGTGAACCCGTTGATCACCGGCGACAACCCCATTTCCAAAATCTCCTTCGAGCGCGCGGGGCCAAGGAGAGAGATCTACTTCGACCCCTCGAAGGTCAAGGCCGCGATAGTCACCTGCGGGGGGCTCTGCCCGGGCATAAACTCCGTGGTGCGCGCGGTGGTCCTGGAGCTGCACTACATATACGGGGTGAGAAACATAGTGGGCGCGAGGTTCGGGTTCCAGGGGTTCATACCCGATTACGGCCATCCCTTTGTTGATCTCGACGCCTCGTTCATAGCGGGCACCCACGGCCGGGGCGGGTCGCTCCTGGGCATATCCCGCGGCCACCAGGACCCCACCCGCATTGTGGACACCCTCGAGATGATGAACATCAACATCCTCTTCACCATCGGCGGCGACGGCACCATGCGGGGGGCCCTGGCCATAAAGAAGGAGCTCGACAATAGAGGGCTCAAGCTCGCGGTGGTGGGGATACCCAAGACCATAGACAACGACATAAGGTTCGCGCAGTCCACCTTCGGGTTCGCCACCGCGGTGGAAGCCGCGGCCAAGGTGATCCACGGCGCGCACAACGAGGCCATAAGCGCGGAAGGGGGCATCGGGCTGGTAAAGCTCATGGGCAGGCACTCCGGGTTCGTGGCCGCGACCGCGACCCTGGCGCACCCGGACGTGAACTTCTGCCTCATCCCAGAGGCCGACTTCGACATGGAGGGGGAGCACGGGTTTCTCAATGCCCTGGAAAAGAGGATCATGGAGAGGGACCACGCGGTAATCGTGGTGGCCGAGGGCGCGGGCCAGAAGTATTTCGAGGACCAGCACTACGGCCTGGACGCGTCGGGCAACATACGGCTGGGGGACATAGGGATCTTTCTCAAGGAGAAGATCGAGGGCCACTTCGCGAAACAGGATATCCCCATAGATCTCAAGTACATCGACCCCAGCTACACCATCCGCTCCCTGCCGGCCAACGCGACGGACAGGATCTACTGCAGCTTCCTCGGCCAGCAGGCCGCACACGCGGCCATGGCCGGAAAGACCGGGATAATGGTCACCATGTGGCACGACCAGATGGTCTACGTGCCCATGAAGCTCTCCGCGAGGAAGAGGAGGCAGGTGGACACCAGGGGCAGGCTCTGGCACGCGGTGCTGGAGACCACCGGCCAGATGACCATGATCAACCCGGGGGCCGGGTAGGCCGCGCGGCCAGCCCGGTCCGCAACAGTTTCCCCGCGCCATCATACCCGGAAGGAGGAGAGATGAGCGATCCCTCAAGACCCTATGCCAGGGGGCTGGCGTTCAGGTGCCTTTCAGAGACCAAATACCATCCCGGCATGGGCATAAAGGACGACCTGGGGAGTCTTCCCCACCCGGACATGTTCAAGATGTACCCGGGCAAGAGGTTTCCCCTTCCAAAGCCAAAGGCAGAGGGGCGGGGCCTCTTCTTGGCGCTCGAGCAAAGGAGGTCCAAGCGCAGGTACACCTCCGGCACGCTGAGCCTGGAAAACCTCGGCGCGCTCTGCTATGCGACCCAGGGGGTCACCGGCCAGTCCGGCCCCTTTGTCCTTCGCACCGCGCCCTCTGCGGGCGCGCTCTATCCCTTTGAGACCTACGTCTTCGTAACGGACGTAAAAGCCCTCGATCAGGGGCTCTACCACCTGGACGTGAGGGAGTTCGCGCTGGTGATGCTCCAGGAGGGGGACCTGTCAAACGACCTCTACAGGGGCTGCCTGAACCAGGCCATGGCCAAGAAGGCCCAGGCGACCTTCGTGTGGACCCACGTGCTTCTCAGGTGCGCGGCCAAGTACCGGAACCGCGCGCTCAGGTATATCTTCCTGGACCTGGGCCACGTGTGCCAGAACCTGACCCTGGCCGCGGCCGCGCTCGACCTGGGGTGCTGCCCCATCGGCGCGTTCTTAGACGACGAGCTCAACAAGCTCATCGGGGTGGACGGGGTGGACGAGTCCGTGGTCTACCTTGCCACCGTGGGCCTCCTGTAAAAATACTAACATCGGCAAAGGCACGGGGCCTCCGTCCTCCCTCTTTTATTGGCTTTTGCAAGGGGGACATGCCGGGATCGCGGCGCGGGGTTTAATGCCCCGGTGAAATCTCTCCGTAGCGCGGGGTTTTACACCACGCCGTGCCATCGGCACCTTTCTGGCTTCCGCCTTGCGGCGGAAGCGGGTTCGTGGAAATCTACGATATTTCAGGATACATACTCCCGACCCCCACCCGTCCGAGCCCGAAAGGGCGAGGATCGGAAAAGGGGCAATGCCCCTGGCGGCATATAAAATGCCGCCCTACATTTCTGTCATTAATGTAGCGCAGGACTTTAGTCCTGCTTTTTTCGCGTCTTTGAGTGCCTGAAGGAGCAGGTCTTCAGCCCCTGCGCTGCTATTTTATGGAGTTTATGGGGGATGCGGGCAGTTCGTCGCGGGGCTCCACCAGCCCCCTGGTGAGGTGGGAGAATAAAAGCCCGGTGAGAGCCAAAAGGCCCATCACAGGGTATACCCCGTTCAGGGTTATAAGGTCCGCCAGCGCGCCGGAGCCGGTGATGCCTATCAAAAAGCCCAGATCGAAGATCATGGTATACATGGCCATGAGCGCGGGCATCTCACCCTCTCCCACCGCCTGCTGCGCGGCCAGAGAGTTGAGCGCGGGATACATCAGGGATATGCCGAGCCCCATGAGCAGCGCGGTCATAAAATAGATAGGCCTAAAATGGATGAAAGGCATGAGAAAGAGGGCCGAGGCTTCGCAGATGAAGCACCACTTCACGAAGTTTATCTTCGCGCTCCTGTCCACCCTGTGGCCCAGAAAGACCCGGATCACCACCGCGAGGCCCGAGCACACGAAGATGAACGGCCCCACGGTCAGCCCCTTGTGCTTTGTGTGGAGCGCGACGAAGTAGAAGACCGCGGCAACGCCGAACACGAAGAGCAAAGTCACACCCAGAAGGGACGCAAACCCGGGCCTCCTGAGGAGCCGGAGGTAGGAGACCCTGCTCCTGTCCGTCTGCATGTAGACCCTGTGGTCCCAGAAACCCTTGGGGATGAAGGCAAAAAGCGCCAAAAGGAGCGCGAACGCGGCAAAGTTGTAGAGCGCGCCGAACCCGAAGGACTTTACCAGCCACTCCCCCAGAGCGGGGGAGGTGGCCACCGCGGCCTGGATGGTGGCCCCGATGACGCCGAAGACCTCGCCCCTCCTGCCCGGCGGCGCGAGCCTGGCCACCGCGCTGAAGTACGCGGCTATGAACGCGGAGAACCCCATGCCGTGGACAAGGCGGACCAGGTAGAGCCACCCGGAGATCCTCGTAATAAAATGATACAGAAGCGTGGAGACCAGGCAGAGTGCGACCCCGAAGAGCATTACCCTCCTCTCCCCGAGCCGCGCGGTGACCAGGCCGAAGAGCGGCCTGGTGAGGACCGTGGAGACCACGAAGACGCCCATTATCAGGCCCACCTGGGTGTTGGACGCGCCCATTTCCTCGAGCGCGAGGGGATAGAGGTAGAAGAGCGCCAGGTTGGCGAAGATGCAAAAGAGGAGGATGTTCAGCGCGGCGAACCAGCCGGAGAAGATGAGCTTTTCGTTGCGTTCCTTCTCGAAATCCATGTCAGGCCCCCTGGCCCGCGGCGAGGAGGGAGCCCTGGACAACCCCGCGGGCTCTGAGGCCGCGGCGGAGCGCGTCCATGTTCTGCGCCTTTTCAAGAGCCCAGGCCGGGGCCAGGAGCTCCTCGGGGTGGGGGTCTCCGGTGAGCCGGTGGATCACCGTGTTGGGATCGAGGTGGCCCAGAAAGTCAACAGCCATGTCCACGTAGGCCTCCCTCGTCAGGGGGGAGTACTCACCCAGCTCGTACATCTTTGCGAGCCTGGTTCCCCGGATCACGTAAAGCAGATGAATCTTCACCCCGAACATCCCCAACCGGTTGAGGAGGAGCGCGCTCTCGCGGGTCTGGGCCATGCCCTCCCCGGGAAGCCCCAGGATAACGTGGGCCACCACCGGTATTTGAAAGTCCCGGGCCAAAACGCAGGCCTCCTCAAAGGCCTTAACAGTGTGACCCCGGTTTATGAGCCTAAGGGTCTCGTCGGACGCGGACTGAAGCCCCAGCTCCAGCCACACCAGCCGGTCCCCGGCAACGTCTCTTATGAGCCTGAGCACATCCCCGTCTATGCAGTCCGGCCTGGGGCCCACCGCGAGCCCCACCATATCGTCGTGGCCCAGGGCCTCACGGTAGAGGGATTCGAGAACATCGAGTGGCGCGTAGGTGTTGGAAAAGGACTGGAAGTACGCGATGAACTTATGGGCCTTGAACCTCTTCGAGAGCCTCGCCCTGGACCCCTCGATCTGGTCCGAGATGCTGAGCCCCCGGGCCAGCGCGCCCGTGCCGGAGCCCCGCTCGTTGCAGTAGATGCACCCGCCTACCCCCCTGGTCCCGTCACGGTTGGGACAGGCGAGGCCCGCGTCCAGCGCGATCTTGTGGACCCTTTCGCCGAACCGGGCCTTTAAGAATTCACTCAGGCTGAAGTAGTCTCTCTCATTCACGAAGGTATTTATACCCAATACCCGGGAAAAAGCAAACCCAACGTTGGAAAATGGTCTGCGCGCCACCATAGGGCTGAGGGGAAAAAACCCGGATGGTCTCCGGCCGGGACGCGCAAGACTTTAAAGGCAAAAAGCCCTGGCACGAGGGGGGCCACATTGTGGCTCTTCTGATCCTGCCCCTTCGGGTCAGGATGGGGTGCATAAAACCTTCGAAGAGAATTTAGCTTGCTAACTCCCTTTAGTCTTCTTCAGGGTAAATCCAAAGAGACATTTTTCTCTTGTCATTCCCGCATAAGCGGGAATCCAGAAGAAAACATAACTGGATCCCCGAGCAAGCCTGTTCCCGTAAAAGCGGGGATTGGTGATGACTATGAATGACCTGAATCTTCCTTGAGGGGAATTTTTTAAAGATCAGACGGCCCCGCGCCCGCCTTCCCTCTCCAGCTCGGCCCGCACCCTGGGGAGCGAGTCGGGGTAGTTCTTCTGCACGAACTCCACCAGCTTCTCCCGCACGTGGCACCTGAGGCCCCAGGCCTTGCTCGCGTCCGGGGCCGACATGAGGGCTCTCAGCTCCAAAGTGGTCTCCTTCGCGTTGGTGACCAGCAGCCCCGCGGCCTTGCCGTCCCAGAGCGGCGACGCTTCGAGTATCCGGTTCAGCTCCTCCCTTAGCTCCTGGACCGGGATGGTGTAGTCGGTGTAGATAAAGACCGTGCCCAGAATGTCCGCGGAGACCCTGGTCCAGTTCTGGAAGGGCTTCTCAATGAAATAGGTGATGGGCAGGACGAGCCTCCTCAAATCCCAGATGCGCACCACCACGTAGGTGAGGGTTATCTCCTCAATCCGGCCCCACTCCCCCTCCACGATCACCACGTCGTCCAGCCGGATGGGCTGGGTCACCACCACCTGGATGCCGGCCAGAAGGTTGGAGATGGTGCGCTGCGCGGCCATGCCCACGATGATGCCCAGCACGCCCGCGGAGGCCAGAATAGAGGTGCCCACCTGCCGCACCTGCTTGAAGGTCATGAGGATCGCGGCCAGGGTTATGACCGCGATGATCACGATCACCACCCTCCTGAAGAACCTGACCTGGGTGTGGATCTTCCTGGCCTGGAGGTTGTCCACCACGTCCACGGTGTAGCGGGCGAGGATCCACTCCTCAATGGCCCCGGCCACCTTGAGGAATAGCCAGGTCACAGCTATGATCAGCGTGATGGAGAGCGCGTGGGTGAGGCCGCTAGCCAGCTTTGGGGGGAGCTTTACCAGGGGCCCGGCGAAGCTTACCGCAAGGAGCGGGATGATCAGCCGGGCCGGGCCGCGGCACCGGGCCACCAGCCGGTCGTCCAGGTCGGTCTCCGTGCGGGCCGCGACCCTCCCTAGCGCGTTGAAGATGAGCCAGTGAGCCAAAAGGCCCGCGAGACCGGCCGCGACCAGCACACCTACCGAGAGGGCCAGAATCTTTATATCCATGAGACCGTTCTCCGTTCCGGACGTTAGGGGTTGAACCGTTACGGGATGGGGCGCTCCGCGCCGCTCTGCCAGACCAAGCGGTCCCCCAGCACCATCGCGTCGAGCCCGGAGCGCACAAAGGACGCGGCCGCGTCCTCCGCGGTGGCCACGATGGGCTCCCCGTGGAGGTTGAAGGAGGTGTTTATCACCACCGGCACCCCGGTGAGCCGAAGGTACTCCTCTAGAACCAGGTGCGAGAACCGGTGCCTCGGGTACACCACCTGGGGCCGCGCGGTTCCGTCCACGTGGGTGGTGGCCCTGGTCTTTCTCCTGCCGATCTCCCGGACGTTCACCGTGATGGTCATGAAGTTGAGCGCATACTCTTCCTTGCCCGTGCCGCTGAAGTACCGGTCCGCGTGGGAGGCCAAGACCATGGGCGCGAAGGGCATGAACTCGGTGCGGTTGAGCTTCTCGTTGAGCCAGTCGTTCACACTGCGGTCGTCGGCCTGGTACAGGATAGAGCGGTTTCCCAGCGCGCGGGGCCCATACTCCATCTTACCACGCGCGACCCCCACCACGAGGTTTTTAGCCAGAAGGGCCCCGACCTCTCTGGCCAAAGACGGTTCGTCTTCATACCTTAGGCTGGGGAGCCCCGACTTCTTGAGCGCGAAATCCACCCCTCCGTCCGTGATGGGGGTGCCCAGGTACAGGTCGTCGAACCGGTAGGGCACGATCTCTTCCCCCGCGGCGAGCACCGCGGCAAACCCCGCGCCCGCGGCCAGGCCGCCGTCCCCCATGTGGGGGAAGATGTAGACCTCCTCCACATTGGGAAGCCGCGCGATCTTCTGGTTGAGGAGCACGTTCGCGAAGACCCCGCCGGCCAGGGTTATCTTCGATGATGGAGGGCAATACCTCTCGATGAGCCCGGCCACATAGGCCAGGACCACCTCCTCCAGGACTTTCTGGACCCCCGCGGACGCGTCCTCCCGGGAGACCCCGTCGAGCCTGGCCTTGAGGTGCGCTATCTCCCTGCGGATGTAGTGGCCCCGGTTCACGAACCTCAGCCTGCGAGGGTCGAACCCGATCCTCTCCCTGAAGATATGGGCCGTTCTTTCATAATCGCCCCTCGCGGCGAGCCCCGTGACCTTGCCCTCGTGCTCCATCTGCTTGAACCCCAGGATGTGGGTGACGTAGCCGTAGTAGTGCGCGGGGGAGTGGAAGAAGGGCACCTTGTGCACCGTCTGGAAGCCGCGGGCAGGGTCGAAGAGCGCGGCCTGGGAGCAATGTCCGTCGCCCTGCGCGTCGAGGCTGATGGCCAGACACCTGTCGAACCCGGAGGTGGCCACCGCGGCCACGTTGTGGCACAGGTGGTGGTCGAAGAACTCCGGCTCCCGGCGAAACCCCAGCCTTCTCAGCCTCTCCCTCACCTCTTTTGCAAAGGGCAGATGGTAAAGGAGCCTGCCCGCGGCCACGGCCATGCCGAGCCCGAGCTCCGTGCTGAGGTCCCTCTTGCCCCAGGCCTGGGCCAGAACTAGCTGGAGCAGGTCCTTGGCCGGGTCGCCTCTGGACCAGTCCCACGCGGCCTCGTCAATGTGGTTGAAGGAGGCCACCGCGACCCGGTCCACCTCATGGGCCGCGACCCCCGAGAGGTTGAGCACCTCCCCTATGGCCAGCACCGGGAACCCGGTGAAGAGCTTCTTCCGGCTGAGCCTCTCCTCGTTCACCGCGGCCAAAATCCGGCCGTTTTGGATGAGCACCGCGCCGGAGTCGTGCTCGCAGCTTATGCCTAGTACGTTCATCGCTCCTCGACCCACTTCATGTACCACATCTGGAAGAAGACAAGCGCCCACAGCGGCCGCCAGAGGTTCTCCCTCTTCGTCCGGTGGCGCATCACCAGGTCTTTGAGGGGTTCGGGCTCGAAGAGCCCCTGGCGCGCAAGGAAAGCCTCGTCCAGAAGGCACCGATCCACCAGTCCCGAGAGCTCGCGGTTGAGCCACCGGGCCAGCGGCACGGTGAAACCCTGCTTTTTCCTGAAGAGCACCCCCCTTGGGATCCGGTCTTTCATGATCCTCTTTAAGATGTACTTGCCCAGCCCGTGTCTCAGTTTGAACCCCAAAGGGAGCGAGTTTACATAACCCACCACGCGTCTGTCAAGGAAAGGGCAGCGAACCTCCAGGGAGTGGGCCATGGACGCGCGGTCCACCTTGGTGAGGATGGACTCGGTGAGGTAGTAGCGCTGGTTGAGGTAGAGTGTGTCCAAGATGTTCGGCCCCTTGAGGTCTCCCCTGGCGAGCTCCTCTTCCAGGTGTCCAAAAAACCCCTCCACCTCCCCCGAGAGCCCCGCGACCTCCCGGACCTGGTCCCGGGCCAGGTAGTCCATCCAGTCGAAGTGCCTTTTCACCCGGTTTCGGTTGAGCCCCCGGGCGAACTTCACCACCTTGTAGCCCAGGTCGTAGTTCCCGAACCTCTGGGGCAAGAGCGCACCCAGGGCCGAAATCCGCGCGTTGAGGCTCTCGGACTTGTGCGCGAAGGGGTCCATGAGAATGTGGGCGAAGTAGGTGGGGTAGCCCAAGAAGAGCTCATCCGCGCCGTCGCCCCCCAGGGCCACCTTCACCCGGCCCGCGGTGAGCCTGGATAGGAGGTAGGTGGGCAGTATGGACGCGTCCGCGATGGGCTCGTCGAGCACCTCGGGTATCCTGGGGATGATCCCCAGCATGGCTGACGCGTCCAGGGTCTCGTGAAAGTGGCGGAGCCCCAGCGCGCGGGCCACCCTTTTGGCCCAGGGAAGCTCGTCGAACTCCCGCTCCCTAAATCCGATGGAGAAGGTGGTGACCTCCTCGCTTGCCAGGCTCGCGGCATAGGAGGCTATGGTGGAGGAGTCTATGCCGCCGGAGAGGAATATCCCCAGGGGCACGTCGGAGATGAGCCGCTTCCTCACCGCGTCAGCGAGCAGGGTGTCGAGATGCTCGGCAGCTTCGGGGAAGGCCGGGGGGTACTCCTGGCCGCAAAAGGTCTCGGCCAGGGGGAAGTGGGGTTTCACCTCGGTGCCGTTTTTGTCCGCGATTAGATAAGAGCCCGGGGGGAGCTTCATCACGCCTCGGTAGATGGTCCTGGGCGCGGGCACGTAGCCGAGATAGAGGTAGAGCTTGAGGGACTCCGGATCGAGCTCCGGGGTCCCGGGGAGGAGCATCCTCAAGGACTTGAGCTCCGACGCGAAGAAGAGGGTGCCGTTAGCTACGGCCCAGTAGAGCGGCTTTTTGCCGAAGGGGTCCCTGGCCAGGATGAGCTTTTCCGCGTCCCGGTCCCAGAGCGCGAGCGCGTACATCGCGTCCAGCTTTTCCAGGAAGGTCTCGCCGAACCCGGCGTACGCGGCGAGTACCACCTCGGTGTCGCTTCTTGTGCCGAAGGAGAAGCCCCGGGCCGCAAGCTCCCTCTTGAGCTCGGGGAAGTTGTAGGTCTCGCCGTTGTAGGAGACGGTGTATCTCCCGGCTTCGTAGCTCATGGGCTGGCGGCCGAGCGCGCTCAGGTCTATGATGGAGAGCCTGCGGTGGCCGAACCTGCCCACCACGCGGCCATCCCGGCCGGTGATCTCGAGCGCGCCCGTGTCGTCGGGCCCCCGGTGGGCCAGAGACTTTACCGCGGCCGAAATGTCAAGGCCGGGGGTGGGGCCGGTCCCCAGGTTCACGTATCCTGTTATGCCGCACAAGGTATTGTCCTCGGTCCTTTTTTCCAAGAAAAAGGCGAAGCCAAGAAGCCTGCCCGCACGTCCATGCAAAAGCCGCTTTCCACAAGAGGTAGAAGACCCCTCAATTGTGCCGGATCATCCGGGCGAAGCCCCCCGAGCCCGCGCGGAATCATCCGGGCTAAAACTCCATCAGCCAGGTTACGATGGTCCTCTTGTCCGTCATGTCGATCTTCACGGTGCCGGGCTCTTCCGCGAGAAGGCCCGTGTGGAAGTACTTGGAGGAGCCCATGTGGAGCTCCGTGAGGGAGGCCGCGGCAAAAACCTCTCTATCCACCGTTCCGACCCGGTCTCTCACCTCGATGGAGTCATCGAAGAGCCGGACGGTCCGGTCAAAGGTGATGGGCAGGACCGTCTTTTCCAGAATGAGCCTGTTTGCCAGCCTCTTCTTGATGAGCCTGGCCACCGCGGGGAGCCTCCCCAGGGTGAGCATGAAGAGCCTGAACAGCATGAATAGCAAAGGGGTCATCTCGGTCTCGTTCTTGACGTAGAAGCTTCCCTCCACCCTGGCCAGCCCCTCGCCCACTATATAGCTCCTTTCGGGGAGGTACCGCACCGGGGTGGCGACTTTGCCCCCGGCAGTTCTGATATAGGGCCCGCAGGAGGAGTACTTTTTGGACATATCCGCCTTTGAAAAGGCTTTGAGCAGTCCGGCTTTCTTGAGATTGCATACCATGTAGTATGAGCCGGTGGACTCCACCAGGATGCCCGCGTGGTCGAAGGTGCGGCTGAAGGGCTCTTCAAAGGGGAGCCCCGGCCCAACTTCCAGCTCCTCCTGGGCCTGGTGCGCCCTGAGGAAGCTGCTCATGAGGGGAAAGAGGTTGTAGGGGTCCACGGAGCCCAGGGACGCGCACCGGCCCTCTTCTATGCTCTTGCGCATGAACGAGGCCACCCGGGCCGCGTCCTCGATGTGGCGCGCGACGATTTCCAGGCCCCCGGGGAAGTAGAACTGGGTGTTCCGGGACCCGTACTCCCCCCCGAGGGACCCGTCGGGGTGGACGAAGTGCTTGAGAAAGCCCACGGACCTGGCGATTCTATCGAGGGGTTCGGGGTCGCGGGAGCGGGAGAGGTAGTGCGCGAGGTAAAATATCCCCTGGGTCTCGTAACCGGGGTCTGGCCCTGTGTATTCCAAGAACCAGCCCTCCTGGGACTGCCTGAGGTAAACGGACGCGAGAAGCTCCTTGCACCTGGTGAGAAACCTGCCGTTTCCCGTGATGGTGTACGCGTTATACAGAGCCGCGGCCGAGCCCAGCCGGTGGTTGGAGATGAACGCGTGGGGTTCATCGTTCCGGCAGAGCCACCTCGCGGCCCTGACCACCGCGCGCTCCACCCGGATCGCGACCTTTGAGTCGAGACCCTTTTCGAGGAGCAGGAGCGTTTCGGTGACCGCGAGGAGGGAGAACCCCGTGGCCACGAAGGAGCGCTCCCCGGGGTAAGCCTCGTCAAAGGAGCCGTCCGGGTTCTGCACCCTGCGCCAGAACATGAGCGCGGCCTCGATCCACTCCATGAGACTCGGGCTTTGATAAAAGGGGTTTTTGGGGCTTTGCTCCAGGTATAGCCCGGCCAGCGCCCAGACCCCTTCCTGGAACCTCGCGCCGGGGAAGTCCACGAACTTCCACTGCCAGAAGTTCCGGTCAAAGCACCCGTAGGTCCCGGATGAGGGCTCCCGGTTCAACATGGAGAGCGCCTGGGGCGCGCGGGCCAGAATCTCTTTCAGATATAGCTCTCTGTCAGCCAAGGCCGGCCTCCCCGTCTATGAAGAGCCTGAACCACAGCTCCACTGTAATGAGCGAGTAGATCCGGTTCGCCTCGGTGTAGTGGTAGAGCCCCTGGCCGGAGCCGGCCATGAATCTCATTATCCGGCCCTTTAGGTAGTCCATGTTGAATATGCCTCTCTTTGCGATCCTGGGGCCGAGAAGGAGGTCCTCCACGAGACCCCTGAGCGGCCCCCTGAACCAGGGCGCTATGGGCACGGGGAAGCCCATCTTGGGCTGGGTGTAGACCTGGGGGGGGAGAAGTTCCCTCATGGAGTCCTTCACCACCGCCTTGAGCCTCTCGCCGCTCAGCTTCAAGCTGGCCCTGGTGCCCAGGGAGAAGTTCACCAGGTCCAGGTCGAGGAAGGGTATCCTGGCCTCCACCGAGTGGGCCATGCCCACCTTGTCCTCCTGCATGAGAAGGGTCCTCAGGTAGGTGGTGAGGTAGAGGTACGCGATGCGGTCGGTGGGCTCCACGAAATCCACCCCGTTGGTGAGCCCCCGGAGCGCGGCCAGGGGGTCGTGGCCCTTTATGGTATCCGAGAAATCCCGGCTGAAGAGCTTTTGCCGCTGCTTTTTGTCGAACATGATGAAGAGCCCGTGGCCCACGGAGGAGTCCAGAAGGGGGAACAGCAGGAAGTAGAGCGTCCTCAGCATGTCGCCCCGGCCCAGCCCCTTGACCAGCCTGGCGAGACCTTCTATGGGGTTTTGGGCCAGGAGCCTTTTGTAGCGCGCGGCCTTGTAGGTATGGTACCCGAAGAAGAGCTCGTCCCCGCCGTGCCCGGTGAGCACCACCTTGACGTGCTCCGAGACCAGCTTGCTCACCATGAACTGGGGCAGCGCGCCGCACCCCACGGAAGGCTCGTCCAGGTGGTAGACCACGTCCCTTATCCGGTCCCTGAAGTCCTGCCAGGTGATGAGCGTCTCGAAGTGCCGGCTGCCGATCTTGTCGGCCACGGCCCTGGCGGCCGCGACCTCCTGGTAGCGCGCGCCCTCCCCGAAGGTCCCGTGGAAGGTGGAAAAGGGGGACGCGAGCCGCGAGGCCAGCGCGGCCACGGAGGTGGAATCGAACCCGCCCGACAGGTAGCTCCCCACCGCGACGTCGCTCACCATGTGCCTCTCCACCGAGCGGTTGAAGAGGGCCCGGAACCTCTCCAGCACCCCGTGGTAGGTCTCGTCACTCCTCTTTTCGAACCGGTAGAAGAAGTGGCGCCTGGGTCTTGAGCCGTTGCCGTTCACCCGCAACAGGTGGCCGGGCATGAGCCTCTTCACCCCCCTGAACAGGGTCTTTTCGTCCAGCACGTTCTGGAAGGTGATGAAGTCCGCGAGGGCAAGGGGGTCGAGCTCCGGGGAGAACGCGGGGTGCGCGGCCAGCCCCTTTATCTCGGACGCGAAGAGGAAGAGCCCGTTTGTTTCCGTGTAGTAGAGCGGCTTTATGCCGAAGGGGTCGGTGGCCAGGAATAAAGACCTCTCCTCAAGGTCAACGATCGCGAACGCGTACATGCCCCTCAGGCGGTCCAGCATCCCCTCGCCCCACTCCTCGAACCCGTGGACAAGGACCTCTGAGTCGCTCTTGGAGGTGAAGGTGTGGCCGAGCCCCTTGAGCTCGTCCATGAGGGCCTTATAGTTGTATATTTCGCCGTTGGCCGCGAGCGCGAACCTCTTCGTCTCGTTGAACATGGGCTGGCGGCCCGAGGGGGAGAGATCGATTATCGCGAGCCTTAAGTGGCCCAGCGCGAAGGGCCCCTGGATGAAGCTTCCCTCATCGTCCGGGCCCCGGTGGGAGAGGACCGCGGTCATCCGGGCCAGATCCTCGGGCGCGGGCCGCGGCCCGTCTTTGGCGAAGATGCCCGCTATTCCGCACATGACCCGTCTTCAGGGGGGTTGTCCTCGTCTTTGGCTTCATCTTTCTCGGCGTCCATGAGCTTCAGCTTGGCCTGGACCCGGTGCACGCTGTCCTGGATTTTCTTGATCTGGTGGGCCAGGAAGCAAAAGAGCAGGGTCTGGACCCCCACGGTGGACCAGATCACCACCCAGGTCATGAGCGGCCTGTTGTAGAAGAGCCGTCCCGTGATGTCGAGGTAGAAGAGATAGAGCACCGCGAGGGTGGACGCGAGGATGAAGAAGAGCGCCAAAGAGCCCATGAGCAGTATGGGGGCCTCGGAGAAGGAGAACGCGAGGTGGGTCATGATGACCCGGGTGAGCTTGAAGGTGGACCGCGCGCCCAGCTTGCCCCTGCGGGCCTCGCCCCAGGTGAGGGTCGCGGGTATCTCCCCGGCCTTGAACCCCAGGGCCAGGGCCTTGGATATTATCTCTGGGTGGATCTCCTTGTGGTCGCTCTCGAGCTCCAGGGAGTCGAGCACCCGCCTGCGGTAGCCGCGGGTCATGCCGGAGAGCATGGTGAGCTTGCCGTAGACCGCCCACCTGAGAAGCTTGTTGCCCAGCCTGGAGAGGAAGACTCTCAGGCCCGGAACGTTTTTGTAGCCGCCTCCCGGCAGGTTGGGGGAGGCCACCACCATGTCCCACTCCGGGTGCGCGTTCAGCGCGTCCGCGAGCCTGGCCACGATATCCTCGCCCCAGCTCAGGTCCGCCTCCGTGGTGACCACGATCTCTCCCCTGGCCTCAGCGAACCCCCTTCTCAGCGCGTAGCCCCGCCCCCGGTTGACCGGGTAGGTCACTATTCTCAGCCGGGGCTCCTTCTGGGCCACCTCCTGCGCGAGGCTCAGGGAGTCGTCGGTGGAGCCGTCGTTCACCAGGACGATCTCCCACTCGCCGGAGAGCTCGCAGCACCTCTCGATGAACCTGGCCAGCACCTCCTTGATGGTGGCCGCCTCGTTGTACATGGGAATTACCACGGATATCATGGCAAAAGCCTGTCCTTTATTCGGGTTCGGGCCCGGGCCCCTTTTCGGAGACTATGATCAGCTCCCTGGCCAGGCCGGGGACCAGCCGCGCCAGAAGGCCTCCCCCTGTTATCGTATGGTACCTGTAATGAAAACCCGCCTCCCTGAGGAGCGTGTTCAGGGTGTGGGGCGTCCACGAATAGATGTGCCGGTTCCACTCCTCGTTTTCGAAAAACACGTCGTAGCCGAGCCTGGTGGGCTTTTTCAGCCGGAACATGGCTCTATTATAGTATTCCAGCAGGATATTTGTCTTTATAGTTGCAAAATTTATTTGATTCGGCGTGGAGGTGATGAGGGTCCCGCGCTCTTTGAGCACCCGGTGGATCTCCCTTAGCGCGCGAAGCGGCGAGGTTAGGTGCTCGATGAGGTCTATGTTGGTCACCACGTCGAAGCTGCTGTCCGGAAAATCCATGTCATAGACGTTCATCACCTCGAACCTCTCCCTGATCTCAGGGTAAAGCAGATGCGCGATCCCGATGTAGTCCTCGAAATAGTCTATACCAAAGGGGTCGATGTCTTGCCTCGTCTCACTGAGATAATGGACCAGCCACCCGGAGTGGCACCCGATGTCTAGGAGCCTGCCCGCATGGCCCTTCAGTATCTCCACCGCTTTCCTCGTCTTCTCGCTTACGGAGCCGAGGTCGCGCCTGCCCCCTCCGAACAGCTCCATCACCTCTGCCTCGGTCCGGTACCGGCCGTCCACGAGGTATCTCCTCGGCACCGGGGGACTTTGGGGCTTATTTTCCATAGACAGGCACCTTCCTGGGTTTTGTACCGCCTCACTTACCAGCTTTTTTCGCGGGTGTCAACGGACGCAAAGACCCTAGCGGACCCTTTTGAACACGACAATCTCCGGCGCGAGCTGGACAAGGTCGAGGGGGCTTTTGCGGGTGAACCCCAGGTTTATGCCCAGCACATAGAGCTCGTTGCCGAACACCTTTACCTTCTCGTAGGTCTCGGAGTCGAGGACCCGGCCTATCTCGTCCCGCTTTTCGAACTTGGCGCGGCCCCGGTAGAAGTGCTCGCTCAAGACCACGTATTTCGGCGCCCTCTTCTTGAGAATGTCCACCACCGGGAACCTGTTTTCATCCAGGGGCGGGCAGGAGAACGCGAGCTGGTCCCCCGCTATGCCCACCTCGGTCCCTTGGGGGATGTTCTTGAGTATCCAGCGCCCGGCCTCGAGCCGGGTGTCCCTCTTCATGAGCTTGATCGCGGCCCCGGTAAAACCCAGGTTCGCGACAAAGGTGAGCAGAACCACGGCCCAGGCCAAGCTCGCCCTCCTCCTGAACGCGCTCTCAAGGAGCCCCGCGCCGTAGACCGCGGCCACGGGGATTATGGTGAGGGTGTAGGACGCGAACTTGAACCGGACCTTTAACAGTATGATAAGGCTCAAGACGAGGTGTACCGTAAGGGGCGCCTCATGCCTCTTGAGCCGGGCGATGCCGTAGACCAGCCCCAGGGTGATGAGCACCGCGAAAAAGGGTGAGCCGGCCCTGGGGAGCACCTGGGTGATGTAGTCCACCGACGCGAGGACCTTGGCCGAGAGGCTGCCCGTCTGGACCACCTGGGCCGCGTAGGTGAAGTCCGCCAGGAACTCGTTGAAGCTCAAAATGATGTAGGGGTTCACCGCGAAGAAGGCCAGCGCGGCCAGAAATACGGTGAGGAATATCCGGGCGAACCTGCCCTTGGGCACGTCTGCGACCAGGGCCGCGACCACCACGGAGACGAGACAGAGCCCCAGGTTGTACTTGGTGCCCGCGGCCAGCCCCGCGAAGAGGCCCGCGAGGTACAAGGGCCCGGCCTTGTGGCCGAACTCCTGGACGTAGACCATCGCGAAGTAGAGCGCCATGTGGGTCCAAAAAATCCCGCCCATGTCTATCTTGAGGAGCGCGCAGTAGGTCACGAAGAGGGTGGACGAGGCCACTATCATGGAGGCCCACACCCCTTCCCTGGGGCCGAAGAGCCTCTTGCCCAATAAAAAAGTAAGCAAAAAGACGCCGATGCCGTAGACCAAGGAGAGCGCCCTTCCCGCGATGTAGAACCTGGCGAACTGGCCGGGGTTCACGAGGTAGTAGGTGACGTCCTTCACCACCTCGATGACCTTGAGCTTCCCCAGGGTGAAGATCAGCGCGCCCGCCTGGTAGGTGAGGAACGCGGGGTACACGAACCTGTGGGGGTTGAAGGACAGGTCCCCCGGGCGCATGCCGGCCAGGGGCTTGAGCACGTCGTGCTCGTCGGGGTTGTAGGTGCGGATGAGGTTGAAAAAGGGCCGGACCCGGACCACGTCCCGGTCCTCGGGGCTCAGGTGGGACCTCTGCCACTTGCCCCCCGCGACAAAGGGCGCGGTGAGGGAGAGCGCCTTGTCAAGAGACTCCCTGGAGGTGAAGTAGAGCTCCTTTCTGGCCTCTGTGGGGAGCCCCCAGGTGATTATGGAAACCGAGAGCGACACAAACAGGACAAACGCGGCGAAGAAGAAGAGCACATAGATCCTCGACGGCACCCTGGTGGCCTCGGGCCTCACGGCTCGGCCCTCCTTGCGACCACGTTCACCCCGGAGCCTATGATCAGCCCCTTTTCGAACATCTTCCTATAGAGCGAGTTTCGGGCCTTTTCGGGCCTGAGCAGCCGGATATCCTCGAAACCCGCGGCCCTGAACCACCCGGTCACCTCATCGGGGGTGTGGTGGTACTGGTAGGTGGGGGAATACCAGTCAAAGGTGTCGCAGAACCTCACCGCGGCCTTGGGGTGGGTGGAGAAGTTTATTAGCTTGCTCAGATGCTTTACCAGGGGCATCCAACCCAGCCTTGCCAGCGGGTCGATGAAACGCATCAGCGCGCGGTTATCCAGCCTCGTGGTGTAGGACCGCACCAGGGAGTTCAGCAGCTCCTGGACAAAGGAGTTTTTCCGGTAGACCCAGACCGCGAGGTGGCCCCCGGGAGCCACCAGCCGGGCCAGGGAGCGAAAGGCCCTCTCGGTGTCCGGGGTGTGGTGCAAAACCCCGATGGAGTAGACCAGGTCGAAGGATTCGGGCCGAAGCGGCGGGCTGAGGATGTCTCCCTGGAGGATCAGGCTGTTGCCCAAGCCCCGAAGGGCCTTCCTGGCCCTTTCCACCGCGAGGCTGAGATCGAGGCCCACGAAGAGGTCCGCGTGCCTGGCCGCGAGCCTCGCGTACCTGCCGGAGCCCACCCCCGCGTCCAGCACCGTCATCCCGGCCAGGTCTTCGGGCGCGAAGGATGTCTTTTCCCGGAACACGGCCCGGTCCTCCGCGTCGTCCATCACCTCGTAGACGTTCCACTGGAACCCGAAGGAGTCCGCATACGCTCCGTCTATGCCGGCAAAGCGCGGTATTTCGCGGATCGCGGGAAAGAGTTCCGGGCACTTTGGGCACCGGAGCGCGCTCGTGTCCCCGAGATCGAGCTCGCCCCTGCATAGGGGGCAGGCCAGAAGGGTTGCGAACCTTGTGATGTCGGGCTCCATGATACCGGGCTTGGGTTTAGGGCCGCGGGCGAAAACGGTGCTCTTCGCGCCAACCAGCGGCAATAACATAATAATCCGTTAACATGCCTAGCACAACATCAGGGGAAATTCCAAGCCTTTTTGGCCCCGGGGGTGTTAATGCGCGGGAGCGAGGGGGCACAGTGTGCCTTTTTTGATCCTGCCTCGCGGCGGGATGGGCAGACCGGGAAACCGGCTCGGCCAATTTGTCGCGTCGCGCGGGATTTCACGCGTCACCTGGCGGGGGAAAATCGAAGTGCAGAGCCGAATTATTAACGTTAATACCTTGTGCCAAAGCGGTGGGGGGAGGGTGTCAGCTTGGAAAAGACGAAGTAGTGGAGCCCCGCGAAGATGAACCTCGCGGCCCTCTTGAGGGGGAGC
The DNA here is from genome assembly GCA_029289015.1 of Syntrophobacteria bacterium. Classification (GTDB taxonomy): domain Bacteria; phylum Desulfobacterota; class Syntrophobacteria; order JARFUL01; family JARFUL01; genus JARFUL01. Next base: position 20,659 of record JARFUL010000205.1, read on the forward strand.
CGGAGCCAGACCTTTCCCACTGTCCTCATCAGGGCTCCGGGGTGGAGGTAGAAGGTGCGGAACGCGTTTTCCGCGATGGCCTCCACCTCGTTTCGGGTCGCGCTGTTCGGCACCCAGACCTCCTCCTGGTCCACCAGAAGGACGTTGTGGTGGCGCGGGTCCCGTATCCAGCGGCCCTCTTTCTGGCAGAGCTCGAAGATGGGGGTGCCCTTGTAGGGCTCGAAGATGGGGAAGAACGCGAAGTCGAGCCCCGAGTCTCTGGCGAACCGGACGGTCCTTTCCATGTGCCCGACATCTTCCCGGGGGAGCCCCAGCATGAAGGTGGACGCGGCCATGATTCCCGCGCTCTTCACCATATCTATGCCCTCGCGGTTCTTCTCCTCGGTGAGCCCCTTCCTGAGGAGCTTCAGGGTCTCGTTGTTCGCGGACTCGCACCCAAAGGTGATAAGGTAGCAGCCCGCGTCCCGCATCCAGGCCAGCATCTCCGGGTCAACGCAGTCGGTGCGGGTGAAGCAGCACCAGGAGAACCTCATCCCCTCGTCTATTATGGCCCGGCAGAGCTCCATGGTGTGGTCCCTGTTGATGG
>JARFUL010000206.1 GCA_029289015.1 Syntrophobacteria bacterium
GCATCCATACTGAGGCTGGCCAACGAGCACGACTTCGCGGTGGTGCCCAGGGGCGCGGGGTCCGGTACCGTGGGCGGCGCGGTGCCCGTGAAGGGCGGCGTTGTCCTGGCCTTCAACCGGATGAACCGGATAGAGAAGATAGACCCGGGCGACCTGGTGGCCGTTGTGGAGCCGGGGGTGGTGACCGGCCACCTCAAGAGGGAGGCAGAGAAGCTCGGGCTCTTCTACCCGCCTGATCCCGCGTCCCTCGACTTCTGCACCATAGGCGGCAACGTGGCCACCTGCGCGGGGGGCGCGTCCGCGCTCAAGTATGGGGTGACCAGGGACTACGTCCTCGGGCTCGAGGCGGTTCTGGCCACCGGCGAGGTGGCGAGGACCGGCGTCCGGACCGCCAAGGGGGTGGTGGGCTACGACCTCACCAGGCTCATCGTGGGCTCCGAGGGGACGCTGGCCGTGGTGACCAAGATAGTGCTGAGGCTCATACCCCGGCCCCCGTTCCAGAGTACCCTCATTGCCACCTTCGAGTCCCTCGAGGCCGCGGCCGACACGGTGAGCTCCATGCTCGCGAGAGGTATCGTGCCCGCGTCCCTGGAGTTCATGGACCGGCTCTCCATAGCCTGCGTGAAGGAGAAGCTCGGCCCCTGGGCCGAAGACGACCCGGCCGCGCTTCTCATCATCAAGGTGGACGGTGATGAGCTGTCGGTCCAGGGCCAGGTGGAAGCGGTCCGCCAGATCCTCATCAACAGGGGGGTAGAAAGGGTGAGGGCCGCGGGCAGCGCGGAGGAGTCCGAGGCCATATGGAACGCTCGCAGGGCCATCTCCCCCGCCGCGTTCAGGCTCGCGCCCCACAAGGTGAGCGAGGACATCACCGTTCCCCGGAGCCGCCTGCCGGAGGCCGTGGCTGGGGTGCGGTCCATTGCCAACTCCCTCGATCTGCCCGTGCTCTGCTTCGGCCACGCGGGGGACGGCAACATCCACGTGAACCTGATGATAGACCGGACGGACAGGGACCAGGTGCAAAGGGCGGCCAGCGCGGTGAAAAAGATCTTCGGCCTGACGCTCGAGCTGGGGGGCACGCTCTCCGGCGAGCACGGGGTGGGCATAACCAAGGCGCCCTACCTGGGGATGGAGCTCGACAAGCTGGGCATTGACCTCATGCGGAGGATAAAGCGGGCCTTTGACCCCAAAAACATCCTCAACCCCGGCAAGCTGTTCCTGGACGAGACGGCCCAGGACCCGCTGCTGTCGGGCAAGGTGTAAAAGCGCGAGGGGGGCTTTCCCCGGGCCCCCATCCGGATTAATATTATGGTGAACTCGGTTTAGAAGATGATTGACACCCCTTTATCCCTATTGAGCGAGACCTCCCGTTGCAGCCGGTGCGGCGCCTGCCTAGCGGTATGCCCCATCTACGGCCTCACCCTTGACGAAAGCCTCTCTGCCAGGGGCAAGGTGGCCCTGGCCGAGGCCGAGCAGCAGGGGCTTTTAGCGGTTACTCCCAGGTTCAAGGAGACCTTCAGCGCGTGCCTTCTTTGCGGCGCGTGCGAGGCCGCGTGCGCGAGCGGTGTTGGCGGCGTAGACACGGTGCTGGAGCAGAGGGCCCGCGTTAGCGCGCGGGGTCTTTTGTCCCTCGTGTCCCTGGGGTTCAAGGCCGGAAGGCCCTTCATGGACGTGGCTGCCAAGGCCGGGTCCCTGGCCCAGGAGCTGATGAACCTGGGGGCTGAGCCGGGCTCGGGCCTCCTGGTGCGGCTCACCAACCTGACCAAGTCCGGCCCGAGGAAGTTCCCCGAGCTGGCCAGGACCCCGTTTTTACGCCAGAACAAGGGAAAGAGGGGCAAGAGCAAACCCACGGGCAGCATGAGGGTGGCCTTTTTCGTGGGCTGCGGCCTCAACTACCTCTTTCCCAAGGCCGTGCACTCGGTGATACGGCTCCTCGACTCCGCGGGGGTGGAGGTGGTGGTCCCCGAGGGTCAGCACTGCTGCGGGATGCTCATCCACACCGCGGGGGACCCCGAGGCCGCGAAGTGGCTCGCGTGGCGCAACGTGGACGCGCTGCTCAGGGAAGACGCGGCCAAGGTGGTCACCGGGTGCGCGACCTGCTCCTCCTTCTTCAACCGGCGCTACCCGGAGCTCCTCGGCACCAACGAACTGCCCGAGGTCATAGACGTCGCGAGCTTCCTCGCGGGGCTCGGCACCCTGCCCGAGGTGGCCGATAAGCCCGGGATTCCCCTAATCTACCACGACCCGTGCCACCTCAAGATTTCCCAGGGCGTGGAGAGCGAGCCCAGGGATCTCTTGGCCCGGTTCGGCTACAGCACGGTGGAGATCCCCGGGGAGAGCTTCTGCTGCGGGTTCGGCGGCACGCTCAACATCACCGACTACCCGCTCTCCGCGGGCATTCTCGAGGAGAGGATGGCAGGCATCGCCCAGGTCGCGAAGGACGCAATCGGAATAGCCACCGGGTGCCCCGGGTGTTTGATCCAGCTGGGCGAAGGGGTCTGGAAGACGGGGCTCAACCTCCCGGTAAGACATACGGTGGAGTGGCTCGCGGACGCGGTGTTTGAGGTAACGAACAAATCTGTTTAATTTTTTTACGTATGTTTATTAACGAACAGCTTTAAATGGGGTTAGAATTTATGCGCAATGATGTAAGAGACAAACTAGTAGAAGTAGCAAAGCAAGGGGGTACAATAACCTACGGGAACTTGATGGAGGAGTTTGGGATATCAAGAGCGAGAATAGGAGATGTTCTTGAGGAGATTGCTA
>JARFUL010000207.1 GCA_029289015.1 Syntrophobacteria bacterium
ACAAGAGCCACCTGGGAGGCGCGCCTGCTAAGGGCTGCTGGTGGCAAAACCAAACGTGGCTCAACATGTGGCGGTCCTGGCTCGATTTCCAGAGGTCCATCGAGAGCTACACCCGCTCCAAGGAGTTCATGAGGCTCCTCAACGAGTTCAAAGATATCTAAGGGAGCCTCCACCCCTCCCGGGCTTGTCCCGCTGCTCTTTACTTCTCCCAAAAGAAAAGGGACCCCCCGGGGTCAGTCCAGAAATATCCGGCTATTTATCCTTCTTCGGGGGTTTGAGCCTGAGCCTGAAGATCAGCACGAACGCGATGCCGATTAGGCACATCAGCCCCGCGCCCCGTATCTGCTTCAGGTCGGTGTTCCCGGTGAGGTACCTGAGGATCGCGTACCTGGGGTCCAGGTCCACGGATTTACTTATATCCGCGTCCGCGTCCTCGATGCGGCCCAGCGCGCGGTACGACTTGGACCTGGTGGAGTATGCGCTGGAGGTGACCCTGAGATGGCCCGGGAGACTGATGGCCCTGGTCGCGTCGGCTATGGCCCTCGGGTGGTCCCCCAGAAGGCGATGGGCCTCCGCGCGATACGCGTAGGGGTCGGAGAGCCCGGGGTCAATCTCTATGGCCCGGCTGAAGTTGTGGATCGCGGCCTTATAGAGCCCGGACTTGAGGTAGCCCATGCCCAGCATCCTGTGCCCTCCGGCATCTTTGGGCATCAGCCTGGTGTAGTGCTCGTAGTCGTCGATCACATTGCCGTACTTTTCCTGGAAATAGTAGAGAATCCCCCGCATGGCATAGGCCCTTGCCAGGCCGGGGTCCAGGTCGAGGGCCTTGGTGAAATACTCGATCTTCTTGTAGGCCCAAGAGCTCTCCAGCCCCAGGTTGAAGTAGGCAATCGCGTTCATGCCGAACGCGGGGGCCGCGGCCAGCCATAGGGCTACGAAAAATATCAGTACCTTCCTTTTCATCGTTATCACCCGCCAATATCCACCGGCCACTAATAAACCCCCTCGCCTTCTGTGTTCCAAACCGGCGTGGGGGCCCTGTTCGGCGGTTAATGTCCGGCCGGGGGGCCGGAGAAGATTCAGTATGTGTCCTGTACTATCATTATCGGTAATTATACTCCCGTGATTTATGGCAGGCAACCGGGCCGCGCCCAACTTTTTTTATTCCTTGGACCCCATTACCTCCGCGAATTTCTCAATCACCACATCCGGCACGAGCCCCGAGAGGTCGCCCCCTGCAAAGACCACCTCTTTTATTATCTTGGAGGAGATGAATATCCAGCGGAGCGACGTCATGAGAAAGTGGATCTCCACCTCCCGGCAGAGCTTGCGGTTCATCAGCGCCATCTGGAACTCGTACTCGAAGTCCGAGACCGCCCTCAGCCCGCGCACGATGACGTGCGCGTCTCTCTTGCGCGCGTAGTCCACCAGGAGCCCCTCGAAGGAATCCACGGAGACCTTCTTCCCCATCTCGGTGTCCTCTAGGGACTTCTCCACCATGTAGACCCGGTCTTCGAGGGTGAAGAACGGCTCCTTGCCCGGGTTGTCCGCGACCGCGATGATAACCTGGTCGAAGAGCTTGAGCGCCCTTTCCAGTATGTCCAGGTGCCCGTTGGTGATGGGATCGAATGTTCCCGGATAGATGGCCAGAGTCTTCATCGCTCGCGTTAAACCTCTCTTTCCAGTATGGTCAGCGCGGTGTCACCGTACCTCTTGGTTGCAACCTTCCCGAAGCCTGGCATGGGTCCTATGGGCTCTCTCTTCGCCGGGTGCTCCCAGGCCACTATCCCCCGGGCCGCGATCAATCCCTTTTGGGCCGCGTGCTTCACCGCCCGCTCCCCCAATCCTTTTCCATAGGGCGGATCGAGGAGCACAATGTCGAAGCTCGCGCCCTCTTCGGAGATGACGCCCAGGGCCCGGAACACATCGGCCACCACCACCCGGCACGCGGCATCGAGGCCCAGGGATTCGATGTTCCTCTTGAGCAGCCTTGCTGCTGAAGGGTCCGCCTCCACGAACACGGCTTCCGAAGCCCCCCGGCTCAGCGCCTCGATCCCCAGCGCGCCCGTGCCCGCGAAGAGGTCCAGGACCTTCGCGGCCTCGACCCTTAGGCCGAGGATGGAAAAGAGCGCCTCCCGTACCTTCGCGGGGGTGGGCCGGATGCGTCTCGTCTTGGGGGAAAAGAGCCGCCTTCCCTTGAGCCGCCCCGCGATGATGCGCACCGGCTAGCCCAACTCCTCGATCACCAGGGACGCGGTGCCATCGGCCCTGAACGCGGTTATATACTCCTTCGCGGTCTCGTAGGCCTCTTTGCGTATCGCGTCCGCGTTGGCCTGGGGGATGGAGTCTATCCTCTCCTTGAAAGGCTTGGTGGCCATCTTTATGCTCTTGCCCTCGGCCTCGGCCCACTCCTTCATCTCGCGCATCAGCTCCTCAGGCAGGTGCGCGTGCGCGATGTTCTGCCAGTGGGTGCCCACGTTGGCCTTGCGGATGCCGAAGTCCGCGAACCTGCCCACCAGGTGGAGCGGGGTGCCTGTGACCCCGTGCTGCGCGATGACCACGGGCGCTATGGCCCTGTATATCTCCTCCGTGCGCTCGAGGTCTATGTTTATCTCCTCGCCGTCCAGGTAGTTGCCGTGCTTGGAGCCGTTGTTTATCGCGAGGAACTGGGGGAATATGCCGTTCTTCTTGAGCCCGTCGATGAACTCCACCGCCTCGGCAACGGTGGTGATCTCCCCCTCGTGACCCGCGGACTTTATCTCACCCACCTCCACCTCGAGGCCTATGCCCGCGTCGAGGATGGGGCCTGCCAGCTCCGTGGTTATGCGGATGTTGTCCGGTATCTGGTTGAAGGACGCGTCTATCGCGAAGGAGGTGTAGCCCGCGCTAAGCTCCGCCGCGATGAGCTTTCTTGCCTCCTCGATCTCCTTCTCCGAGGTGTTCTTCACCGTGATGTGGTCTCCGTGGATGTAGAACGGCCTGGTGAAGCCTATCTCCTGAGCGTAATCCATGAGGGTCCGGGAGTAGATGTCCGGGCTCATCCCGGTGTAGCCCCCGTCTATGTGCCCCTCGGACTTGGCCAGCTCGAACCCCACCACCGCGTCCAGCTCTTCCGCGGCCTCCATGATCCCGGGTATCACGTGCTTTATCCTGGTGTTGCAGGCCATCATTATCACGGGCTTGTCCCCCAGAACCTTAAGTAGATGAAGGGAGTTGAGGGGCAAAACCCTGCTGCCCGGCCTCAGCCTTGCCAGCGCGTTCTCGGGTCTCAAATCAAGGAGCTTCTCCGTGACCTTCTTTCCCATAAAAAACCTCCTTTTAAGGTCTATAGCCGCGCGCTCAGGTAAGCTATGATCGCGGCAAGCCCTAACCCAAGGTAGTCGGCAAAGCGAAACCTCATCTCCTTGAGGACCCGGCTCTTCTCGCGGGAGCCCAGCCCCCTCATGGAGACCGCGACCGCCAACCCCTCCACCCTCCTTAAGGTATTATAGAACAAAGGAATCAGGATGGCCTTGACTTTTTTTATCCTGAAGGACCACGTGTCGGGTTCATCCCCCAACAGCCGCACCTTCTGGGCCTCCGAGATGCGCCTGCCCTCCTCGTCTATGATGGGGAGCATCCTTATGAATATCAGCAGCATCAGCGCGAGCTCGTCCACCGGGAGACCCACCCTGGCCAGGGGGCCGAAGGTCTTTCTGAAACCCCGGATCAGGTCGAGCGGCGAGGTGGTGAGGGTAAACAGGGTGGAGAACCAGATAATGAGGAAGAGCCTCGCGCCGTAGGTGAGCCCCGCGTCGAGCCCCTCGGCCGCGCTCTGGGCGAGCACGAGATGGAGCACCACCGTGAGCCCGATGAGCCACAAAAAGGGCTTCATGCCCCTCAGG
>JARFUL010000208.1 GCA_029289015.1 Syntrophobacteria bacterium
CCAACCTCCTCAACGTGCAGGTGAGCCGCAGCTCCTGTTCGCCAACCTGATGGTCGCGACCCTGATGCTGGGCGCGTACTACGCGATCCTCGAGGGCAAGCTGGATTACGAGGAGGCCTACTTCGACATAGTCTCCGGCAAGGTGAGCCCCGTGAAGAGGGGACTGGGAGGTGGAAGAGATGGACCTGAAACCTGAGGAGGGAGGCCTCAGGGCCCCTTATGGGGTCAAGGTGACCTACGGGATCCACAAGATGGAAGCCGCGCTCGAGGGAAAGAGGGTGGCCGAGGTGCGCGGGGCCATAAGCGAGTCCCTGAACATCGACCCCAGGGCCATGGCGGTGGTGAACGGGTCCGAGGTGGACGAGGACCACGTCCTGGCCGAGGGCGACCACCTGGAGTTCGTCCGCCTCTCCGGCTCAAAGGGCTATCTTTCGGCAGAGGAAAGCGTGTTTTAGGGTGGAGCTGGGGCTAAATATCTTCCCCATATTCGCGGTGATTCTCTTCGGGGTCCTGGGGAAGAGGTTCGGTCTCTTCCCCGAGAAGTTCGTCTTTGCGGCCAACCGGCTGGTCTTCTACGTCGCGATCCCGTGCCTCATCTTCCTGGCCATGATCAAGTCCCCCGCGTCCCTCGAGGGAATGGCCTGGGCCGTGGTCTCCGCGTGTCTGGCCCTCGTTGTTACGTGGCTCGCGGCTCTTTGGGCCGGGTCTATGCTCTTTGGCCGGGGGAAGAGGTCCCAGGTCAGGGCCTCCTTCATCCACTGCGCGACCCACGGCAACGTCGCGATCATGGGGCTCGCGCTCGCGTATTTCGGCCTCGGCGACGCCGGGCTCTTTTCCGCCACCATCATCGCGGCCGCGGTGATCCCCGTGCAGAACGTCCTCGCGGTGGTGGCTTTGGCCATGTTCGGCCGCTCAGAGGGGCTGGCCAGGGGAGCCAGGCGCGCGGCCGTAGGCATTGTCACCAACCCCATCATCCTGGCCACCCTCGCGGGCTATTTCGCGCTGGCCACCGGGATCGCGGTGCCCGAAATAATCAAGTCCTTCCTCAAGATGCTCGCGGACATGGCCATCCCCCTGGCCCTGGTCATCATAGGGGCCAACCTCTCCTTTGCGCGCGAGGCCTGGGAGAAAGTACCCCTGGCCGCGGGTTTTGCGGTCAAGCTCGCGGTGCTGCCGGGGTTGGGGGTGCTCATGGGCTGGGCCGCGGGGCTCCCGGCCACCGCGCTGGGCGCGACCGCGATGATCCTGGGCGCGCCCAGCGCGCTCATCTCGCCCATCATGGCCCGGGAGATGGGCGGGGACCCCCAGTACGCGTCGAGGATGGTCACAGTGACCACCCTCGCGTGCGCGTTCACCAGTTATCTGTGGCTGAGGCTTCTGGCCTGATTACTCCTCCGGGGCCATCTCGTCGAATTCCTTCTGGCACTCCGGGCAGAGGCTTATGGTCTGGCCGCTGCTCTTCAGATTGATGAACCAGGGGTGGGCAAGGGAGGTCACGCTCGTGATCCTGGGCACCTTGAGCACGAACTGCGCGCTGCACCGCTCGCAGATGATCTTTACCTCTTTCAGTTTATCGCGATCCTTCATCGTCCCATAAAATCAAGCGGGCCAAATAGATGGACCGATTGTCCCCCAAGGAGAAAGAGACCCCCACACCGTATTAATTATCCCACAGGTTCTTCTTTTTGGTCCAGACCTGTTTCCATCTTGACCGCGAGACCCTTGAGGGACTCCTTGAGCATGGCCACCTCCTGGGCCAGGGCCAGGTTGCGGTCGTAGAGCTGGCTTATGGCTACGGTGAACTTGAGCACCAGGCCGAAGAGGAACAGAAAGGCCACCATGAAGAGGGTGGTCAGGTGGTGGAGCCGGAAGAGCTTCGAGACCACGGTCAAGAGGTCGGGCCAGAGCCCGAAGACGAAAATCGAGAACGCGGCGAAGAGCCACAGCACGCCGTACTTCTCCTTCAGCCGGTTCTGCCGGATAAGCACGAATATGATTCCCACGGTGGAGAGGCATATGGCCCCGATGAGGATCCTCAGGTGAAAGGCTATCTTCATTTCAGCTCCTTCTTCTTAAACGGGGTTACCAGCACGGCCAGGCTGACCTTGATCATGTAGTAGGCCCCAGAGAGCACTGAGATCGACGACCTGCCCCCCTTGCGGGGTTCCATGCTGACTGGCACCTCGGTGAAGGTGAGCCCGTTGCGGTCCAATAGGATCAGCGCCTCCACCTCTGGGTAGTCGTGGGGGTATCTCATGTAGAAGAGCTCCAGGGCCTCGGAGGACATGGCCCTGAACCCGGAGGTGGGGTCGTATACCCTCTTGCCGGTAAGCGCGTAGATCATCCAGGAGAAGAGCCCGATGCCGAACCTGCGCAGCGCGGAGCCCCGGTAACCGGTATCCTCCACGAACCTGGAGCCCACCACCAGGTGCCACCCCTCACCCAGACGGCCCAGGAGCTTGCCCGCCTCCCTGGGGGGGTGCTGGCCGTCCGCGTCCACCTGGAGCGCGGCCCTGTAGCCGTGGTCCAGGGCATACTTGAACCCGGTCTGCATCGCGGTGCCTATGCCGCAGTTGAAGGGCAGGGTCACCACTTTTGCGCCCTCGGCCCGGGCCAGGTCGCCGGTTTTGTCCGTGGAGCCGTCGTCCACCACCAGGACGTCCGCGTCCGGAAGGTGCGCGTTGAGGTTCCTGACCACCTGCGCGATGGTCTCCTCCTCGTTGAGCGCGGGAACGATTACCAGCGTGTCTTTGCCTGTTTCCATCAGATCCCTATCCCGAACCTCAAGATTCCCCGGGCCAGCCCCAGGGACCTGGCAAAGCCCCTGAGAAAGGTCACCCCGGCAAAGGGGAGCCCTTCGAGCACCCCGCCGGGCCAGTCGCCCGCCGCGAGCGGGCCGAACTGGAGCGCTCCGTATATCAGGGTGAGCAACGCGGCCGCGTTTGCGAACCCTCCCCCAAAAACAAGCGCGAGGGGCCAGAGCCCGAGTATCAAGAGGGCCATGGGAGCCTCGATGGAGTCCTTCAGCAGGGTGTAGTCGTCCCCCTTGGCCATGTCCGGGTGCCTCTTGTAGAGGAGCATCCTCCAGAAGCCGTGGCGGGCCTGCTCCTTTAAGTATTTTACCAGGCTCTCGGTGTGGAGGTGGTCCACCACCGCGTCCCTCATAAAGGCTATTTTATACCCGGACTTCAAGATACGGAAGGCCAGATCGAAGTCCTCCCCCGACGCGCGGCGGAAGGACTCGTCGAACCCGCCCAGCCTTTCCAGTATCTCCCTTCTCACCGCGACGTTGTAGGAGCCGAAGGACCTCACGAACCTTCCCATGCGCGAGTGGCGCGCGATGATCTCGGAGTGGATCTGCCGCGCGAGCCATTGGGACCGGTTCCAGATGCCGTAGGTGCCGGCTGCCGCGCCCACGTTGTCCGAGGAGAGGCCCGCGAGGAGGGAGGAAGCCCAGTCTCTTCGCGCGCGGCAGTCCGAGTCGGTGAAGAGCACCACCTCTCCCCTGGCCGCGCGGAACCCCGCGTTCCTAGCCGCGGCAGGCCCGCGGTTTTCCTGGCGGATCACCCTGGCCCCGGCCCTTTCGGCCAGCCCCGCGGTCCCGTCGGTGGACCCGTCGTCCACCACTATGACCTCGAGGTCCTGATCCAGGTCCTGGTCCCTGGCCGCTGAGACCACCTCAAAGATGGTCCCCCGGGCGTTATACGCGGGTATCACCACAGAGACCGTCACTGCAGGCCACCCCCCAGGAGCTCCCTGAGCCCGGCCTCCAGGGACCGGGCCACCACGGGCCAGGCGAACCGGGCCATGACGAACTCCTTCCCGCGGGAGACCCTGTCGGCCCGGGGGTCGGCGAGCATCCTGAATATGGCCGCGGGGATCTCTCCGGTTGAGAAGACCTCCTCCACGTACGGCGCGAAGACCCTGTCGCCGCCCAAAAGGTTGGTGACCACGGGCAGGCCCGCGGCCAGGTATTCCCTTAGCTTGAGGGACGAGCGGCAGCGGTTGGTGAGGGTGGGCTCCATGTAGTTGAGCGCGACCCGGGAGAGCCTGAGGAGCCCGGGCACGAGCCTGTGCTCCACATAGCCGGGGAACACGAAAGACGGCCCGAGGCCCGCCGCGGCCACCCTTTCTTTGGCTCCGTTCACCTTCTCCCCCTCCCCCAGCACCAGGACCTTTACCTCCCTTTTCGCGGCCGCGATCTCAATGAGCGCGGGGAGGATCATCTCCAGGTCGCTGGTCATGCCCAAAGAGGCCGCGTACACCACCACCTCGAACCCCTCCAGCCCCAGGGAGCGCCACATCTCAAGTTGCGGCCCGGGCTCCCGGAAGATGCGGGGGTCGAACCCCTGGGCCACGTGAAATATCCTTGCTTCGTCTATCCCGGACCGGACCAGGAGATCCCTGAGGATCTCATTGTGGGTGGTTACCAGGTGGAAGAGCGGCGGAAAGAGCCTGAAGAAGCCCCTGGTGACCCGGCTCATAAGGCCGTGGGGGTAGTAGCCGAAATCCAGGTCGTCCACGTCGAGGACCAGCTTCGCGCGGGGAGCGAAGAGCCCCTTGAGGAGCGCGGGAATCGAGGCGTTGGGCAGGGGCTTGAGCGCGTAGACCACGTCCGCGCGTGCAAAGAGCGCGGCCGCGGAATTAGATGCCGTGGCATGGAGCACCGTCGCGGGAAGCCACCGGGCCTCCCTGGTAAAGCGCAGCGTGAGCCCGGGGGACTCCTCGGTCCTCCTGGGGGAGCCCCTCTCCAGGTATAAAACGCTGTGGCCCAGGAGAGCTAGCTCTTTGGCCAGGGCCTGGAACCTCCTGGATGAGCCGGAGCGCTCATTCATGGAGGAGATCATGATAATGCGCATTGCCACCTAGTCCGTAAAAGATCAGGGCCTTGGCCCTCATATCCAGCCCTTCTTCCTGCGCATGAGGAACGCGGAGAAGAGCCTCAGTGTTTGCCTGAAGTGCGCGGGGGACAAAAAGGCCCTCCTCAGCATCATCAGCGCGTAGCCGGGCCTCAGGTAGTAGCGGCGGTAGGCCCTCTTGAGAAACTCGTTTATCTCGCGGGAGTCGAGGAGGGGGAGCTTCAGCCGGGTGCGGTGGAAGGAGTCGAAGTCCTCCCAGCGCTCCACCTCCAAGATACCTTCATTTTTCAAAAAATCGTAGTACTCGGTGCCCGGAAGGGGGGTGGGGATGGAGAACTGGGTAAACTCCGCGTTGAGCTCGCACGCGAAGTCGAGGCTCTTCTCAAGGGTCTCGGGGGTGTCCCAGTAGAACCCCAGCATGATGCAGTTGAGCACCTCGAGCCCCGCTTTCCTCGCGGCGGCCATCCCCCTGCGGATCTCCTCGGTGGTGGTGTTCTTCCTTATCTTTTTGAGGATCTCGTCGTCCCCGGACTCCACCCCGAAGAGGACCATCACGCACCCCGCGTCCCTGAAGGCCCTGGCAAGCTCCGGGTCGAGGAGGGAGGGCCGGCACTGGACCAGCCAGTCGAGGTCGAGCCCCTCGCGCCTCAGCAGCTCGCAGATCCCAAGGGCCCTTTCCCGGTCTATCTCAAAGGTGTCGTCGTCAAACCTTATCTCCCTGACGCCGAGGTCCTTTACCAGGTATTTTACCTCTGCCAGCACCCTCCCGGGACTCATGGCCCTGAACCCGTGGGAGTAGATGGTGTTGGGAAACGCGCAGAACACGCACTTGAAGGGGCAGCCCCTGGAGGTGATCATGGTGGCCGCGGGGAAGCGCACGAACACCGACTCGTAGAACTTGGACAGGTCCAGGAGCTCGTACGCGGGTA
>JARFUL010000209.1 GCA_029289015.1 Syntrophobacteria bacterium
TACAGCCAGAGCGCGATAAACCTGGTGGTCCTCGGCACCGCTGAGGAGGGTCCCGGGGCTGAAAACCTTGCGAAAATGCTGGATTTTCCCGCGCTGGACCTCACGGGGAAGACCACCCTGGGCCAGGCCGCGGCCGTGATATCCGGGGTGGACCTGTTCATATCAAACGACTCCGGGCTCATGCACGTGGCCGCAGCGTTTCAGAGGCCCCAGGTAGCGCTCTTCGGCTCCACGGAGCCTAAAAAGACCGCGCCGGTCAACAAGGCTGCTGTGGTGATAAGAAAAGAGCTGGATTGCTCCCCCTGCTTCAAGCGGGAGTGCCCGCTGCCCGAGACGCTCTGCTGGGACGCGATTAGTGAAGAGGAGGTGGCCCGGGCCGCGGCCCAGGCCCTCGAAACCCGGGGAGAGGGTGCGTGTGCCTGATTTTCCGCGCCCGGCTCCCGCACCTTCGGACATACCGGGCTTGCTGGCCTTTATGCCCAATGATTACAATAAGATAGCCCATAAAATCCCGGACGAGCCCCCCCTTTGGGCCGCGGGAAGGGCCAGGAATGGGGCTGATTGATGCATAGCCAGATAAAATTGAATTTTATTGGCAAGATAGATGTTGACAATTAATCCTATTGTTTCTATATTAGCTCTAACATGCTTAGATTGCTAAAATATAAACCGCGTAACCGCCGCAGGGATCCCGGGAGAGAGGAGAGGATCAAGCCCCTTCTCGCTATAGCGCTCCTTGTGCTTATCCTCGTTCCCCTGTCTTATTTCATGGAGCGGGAGTCCAAACAAGGCGGGCCGGTGGCCAAGAGCTACCGGTTCAGCCCCCCGGAAGCGGCCGCGCTCCAAAAAGAGCCCGCCCAGGCCCCAAAGCCCCTGAAAGAGCCGGCCCAGGCGGCAAAAAGGGAGAGGCCGCCCCTCAAGCTCAAGGAGGGGAAGCTGAAAAAGGGGGAGTCCATCATCGTCGCGATGAAGAGGTCTGGGGCCTCCCACAGGGAGGCTTTTCATGTGTCCAAAGCAGCCGCGTCTTTATTGGACTTGAGGAGGCTGAGGCCCGGCACCCTCTACAGGCTCTACGTGGACGCGGAAGGGAAGCTCAGGAGGTTCGAGTGCCTCCCCCGGGTGTATGAGAGGCTCATCGTAAAGAGGGACGAGGGGGGTTTTTACAGCCGCTGGGAGGTGAGCCCCCTCGAAACCAGGGTCTATGTGCTGAGGGGTGAGCTGAAATCCTCGATCATCGAGGATATCTGTGATATGGGCGAGGCGCCCTCTCTGGCGGTGCGCTACGTGGACGCGCTGGCCTGGTCCGTGGATTTCTTCCGGGACCCACGTAAACGCGACACCTTCGGCATGGTCTATGAGAAGAGGTTCCTCAACGGGAAATTCGTGGAGTACGGCCCGCTGCTCGCGGTCTTCTACCGGGGAAAAACGGTGAACCAGGAGGGGTATTACTACACCCCGCGCAAGGGGCCCGATGGGTTCTACGACCTCAAGGGGCGCTCCCTGAGAAAGGCCTTCCTCAAGGCCCCCCTGAAATTCACCCGCATAAGCTCCCGCTACAGCCGCCGACGGTTCCACCCGATCCTCGGGGTCTACAGGCCGCACCTGGCAGTGGACTACGCCGCGTCCCGGGGCACCCCGGTCCACGCGGTGGGCGACGGGGTGGTGGTCTTCAAGGGAAGAAACGGCGGTTACGGCAAGATGGTGGCCCTGAGGCATTCCACCGGCTACCGGACCTACTACGGCCACCTCTCAAGATACGGCAGGATAAGGGTCGGCAGGAGGGTCGCGCAGGGCCAGGTGATCGGATACGTGGGCAGGACAGGGCATGCCACCGGGCCCCACCTCGACTACCGGGTGAAACTCGGCAGGAGGTTCCTGAACCCCCTGAGGCTCAAGATTCCCGCGGGCCCGCCGCTACCGGCAGAGAGCCGGCCCGGATTTGAGGACGCGGTGGCCCGGCTGAGAACCCGGCTCTTGAACGCGGCCCTGGGCACCGAAGAGCTGGACAGCCGGTCCGTGGCCGCGCTCCTGAACAAACCTTCCGGAAGTTGATAAACACTGGCACTTCACAGTACCCGGAGAAGCTCTACGTCTACGAGGCTGAGGCCGAGCTCTCCTTCGATTCCCCGTCGTTTTTGGGCCTTTGGCCCGAGGGCGGGCTCTTCTACCTCTTCTTCACCGAACCCGAGGATGACCTGGTGGCCCGCGCGGCTCCTGGAGGGAGAGGGGGACGGATAGAGATCCCTCGAGCAGGCACAATGGTCTATCTCGGCTTCGCGGACTTGTCGATATCTATGATTTTGCCATTGGCAATGTAGTCGCGGGTCTCATAGGTGGTGATGTTCATAATCTTTCGCG
>JARFUL010000210.1 GCA_029289015.1 Syntrophobacteria bacterium
CTGCCTCCCCAGAGGCAGGATCACAAAAGTCACAATGTGACCCTAACGGTGCGGTATATAAAAAGGGCCTGCGGCCCTTTTGCAGCGCTGAAGCGCTGCGCTACATCTTAACTCCTGGCTTTTAATTTCAACAGGCAAAAAAGGAGCAGCCTACTCCCCAGTAGCCAACCCCGCAAGCCCGGCCACCGCGTCCGCGAACTCCTTGGCCGCGGCCATGTTTCCAAAACCGATGCAGACCCGGCCCCTGTTGGTGCTGATTATGACCACGGACTTGGCTCTCCGGCCGGGGATCGGGCAGCCAGAGCTTTCCGGGGAGAAGCCGAAGAGGCTGTCCTTGGCCTCTATGTCCACGATCTCGTCGAAGATCACCACCCGCTGCTCCCATACTTCGGTCTGCGCGGGTGTCAGGGTGCGGTCGTCGAAGACCCCTCTCCTGAACCTCTTGGGCTGGGGGGTCCTAAGGAACCCGGCCTCTTTCACAAACCGGCCGGAGAAGCTGAAACCCCGAAGGCCAACGTTGAACTCCTCGCACCCCTCGGCATGCTCAAAGGCCCGGCGCATCTTCTGGGCCAGGGACTCGAACTCGGCCCTCTGGTCTAGGACCCGGGAGGTCTTGGCCGGGCGGTAGGAGCCTGCCGCGCAGGCCGCAAGCGCGGCCAGGAGCAAGAGGGCCATCAAAAAGCGCGCGGCCGGGCGCACAATGCTTGAATAGATCTTCACCGCTTTGCTCATGGTATCCTCCCTCGGAGCTAAAGAGAGCGGCCAGGCCCGTTCAGCACCCGGCTGAGGTACCTGCCCGTATGGGAAGCAGTGGTCCGGGCGATCTCCTCCGGAGTGCCCGCGGCAACCACGAAGCCGCCCCTGTCGCCGCCCTCGGGCCCGAGGTCTATGATGTGATCCGCCATCTTTACCACGTCCATGTTGTGCTCGATGACCACCACGGTGTTGCCCTCGTCCCGGAGCCTGAACAGCACGCTCAAGAGCTTGCGCACGTCGTCGAAGTGGAGCCCGGTGGTGGGCTCGTCCAGGATGTAGAGCGTCCTGCCGGTGGCCCGCTTGGAAAGCTCCAGCGCGAGCTTGACCCGCTGGGCCTCCCCGCCGGAAAGCGTGGTCGCGGGCTGGCCGAGCCGTATGTAGCCCATGCCCACGTCGTTCAGAACCTCCAGTCTTCTCTTCACCCGGGGCACGTTGCCGAACACGGAAAGGGCCTGGCGCACCGTGAGGTTCAGCACGTCCGAGATGTTGAGCCCCCGGTACCTCACCTCCAGGGTCTCCTGGTTGTACCTCTTCCCGCCGCAGATCTCGCAGGTGACCTGCACGTCGGGCAGGAAGTGCATCTCTATCTTGAGGAGGCCCTCGCCGCGGCACGCCTCGCACCTGCCCCCCTTCACGTTGAAGCTGAACCTGCCGGGCCTGTAGCCCCTGGCCCTGGCCTCCAAAACCTCGGAGAAGAGCTGCCGGATGGGGGTGAAGAGCCCCGTGTAGGTCGCGGGGTTGGACCTGGGGGTCCTGCCGATGGGCTTATGGTCTATGTTTATCACCTTGTCGAAGAGCTCAGAGCCCAGGACCCTCTCGTGTGCGCCGGGCTTCTCCCTGGAGTTGTTCAAAATCCCGGCCATGGCCCTGTAGAGGGTGTCCACCACCAGGGTGGACTTGCCGGACCCCGAGACCCCGGTCACGGTGGTGAACAGACCTATGGGGATGTGCACCGCGAGGTTCTTGAGGTTGTTGGCCCTGGCCCCTTCGAGCACCAGGTGCCCCCGGCCCGGGGATCTCCTGCCCTCGGGGAGTTCGATGGAGAGCCTGCCGTCCAGGTAGTCGCCCGTGATGGAGCCCCTCTTTTTGAGCAGCCCCTCGGGCGGACCGGAGTAGACCACCTCGCCGCCGTGCTCCCCCGCGCCGGGGCCCATGTCCACCACGTGGTCCGCGCTGAGGATGGTGTCCCTGTCGTGCTCCACCACCAACACGGTGTTTCCCGCGTCCTTGAGGCTGACCAGGGTGGAAAGCAGCCTCTCGTTGTCCCGCATGTGGAGCCCGATGGAGGGCTCGTCCAAAACGTAGAGCACGCCGGTGAGCCGGGAGCCGAGCTGGGTGGCCAGCCGGATCCTCTGGCCCTCCCCCGCGCTCAGGGTCGCGGAGGACCGGCTCAGGCTCAGGTAGTCGAGCCCCACCTCCTTGAGAAAGGTGAGCCTCTCGCGCACCTCCTTGAGGATCCTCTGGGCTATCTCCTCCTGCTTCGAAGAGAGTTTCAGCTCGCCGAACCACCTGACGGTTTCCCCCACGGGCAGCTCGGTGAGCTCGAAGATGTTGAGCCCCCCCACCCTCACCGCGAGCCCCTCGGGCTTCAGCCTTCCCCCTTTGCACCCGGGGCAGGGGACCGTGGAGACGTAGGAGAGGGCCTCCTTTCGCACCGCCATGGAGGAGCTCCTGTGGTACCGCTCAATGAGCCAGGGGATGACGCCGGGAAAGGGGTCGCGCCCCTCCGGGCCCTCCAGAATGACGCGTCTCGCCTCCCTTGGTATGTCCCTGAACGGGGTGGTAAGGTCTGAGCCGAAACCCTTGAGGATTCTTTCCATGCGGCCGGAGAAAGGGCCGCCCGGGCCCCAGGGCTTGATCGCGCCCCCCTCCAGGGAGACACCGGGGTCGGGCACGATGCGCTCCGGGTCGAAAAAGCGCATGACCCCCAGGCCGTTGCACTCCTGGCAGGCCCCCACGGGGCTGTTGAAGGAGAAGAGCTGGGGCGTTAGCTCCGGCAGCCCGATGCCGCACTCGTCGCACGCGAACTTCTCGCTGAGAAGCAGCTCCTCGCCCTCCTCGGGAACCACGAGGACCCTCTCGCCGCCGACCCTGAGGGCCAGCTCCAAAGACTCCGCGATCCGGGACCTCAGCCTCTCCTGGACCGCCACCCTGTCCACCACCGCGTCGATTGTATGCCTCTTTGCCTTATCCAGCTCCGGCAGGGGCTCAAGGGGCATGATTTCCCCGTTGACCCTGACCCGGACGAACCCGTCCTTCAAAAGGGACTTGAACAGGGGAGCATGCGCGCCCTTGCGGTTCTCCACCAGGGGCGCCATGATGACGACCTTGCTCCCCTCGTCCATCTTGAGCACCAACTCCGTCATCTGGGCTATGGTGAGGCTCACGATGGGCTTTGCGCAGCTCGGGCAGTGCGCGTGGCCGACCCTCGCGTAGAGGAGCCTGAGGTAGTCGTAGATATCCGTGGTGGTGCCCACTGTGGAGCGGGGGTTTTTGGACACGGACTTCTGCTCGATCGCGATCGCGGGGCTCAGCCCCTCGATGAGCTCCACCTCGGGCTTGTTCATCTGGCCCAAAAACTGCCTCGCGTAGGGCGAGAGCGACTCTAGATACCTTCTCTGGCCCTCCGCGTAGATGGTGTCGAACGCTAAAGAAGACTTGCCCGAGCCGGAGACGCCGGTGAACACGGTAAGGGTGTTGCGGGGGATGGTGACGTCGATCCCCTTGAGGTTGTGGATCCTCGCGCCCTTTACCTCTATCCGGTCCATTCTCAGGGCTCCCCGGCGTTTTCCGCCATCTTCCGGGCCAGCTGGAGCGCGGCCGCGAAGGAGCTTTCCCTGGCCAACCCTTTGCCCGCGATGTCGTACGCGGTGCCGTGGTCCACCGACGTCCGGATTATGGGCAGCCCCAGGGTCACGTTTACCCCGTCGTAAAAATGGATGAGCTTGAAGGGGATGAGCCCCTGGTCGTGGTACATGGCCACCACCGCGTCGAAGTCCCCCTGGGCCGCACGGAAGAACACGGTGTCCGGGGGCAGCGGTCCGAGGACGTCCCAGCCCTCCGTCCGGGCTCTTTTAACGGCCTCGGCAATGGTCTCCTCCTCGTGGCCGAAGAGGCCGTGCTCCCCCGCGTGGGGGGTGAGGCCCGCAACCGCGATGCGGGGGCGGTCGTGTCCAAAGTATCTGAAGAGCCCCTCCCACGTCACCCGGATGGTGTCCAATACCGCCTCCAGGGAGATTGCCCCGGCCACCCGGGCCAGGGGGATGTGGATGGTGACCAGCGCGACCATGAGCCTGGGCCCGGCCATGAGCATGACGTGGCTCTTCGCTCCCGTAAGGCTCGCGAGAAACTCCGTGTGGCCCGGGAAGGAGAAGCCCACCCGGGACATGGCCTCCTTGTTGATGGGCGCGGTGACCATGGCCTGGGCCCTGCCTTCGAGGCAGGTCTTGACAGCCGTCTCAATGGCCAAGAGCGCGGCCCTGCTCCCCTTTTCGGTGGGCGCGCCGAAGGGGGTCTTTTCCGGGTCGAGCCGGGACACGGGCAGCACCGGTATAACCCCGAGGGAGGGGGACGCGTCACCGGGGTCAGCTATTTCAATGACCTCAACCCGCGCGGACAATAACTCCACCGCGCGGCGCATGACGGCCGCGTCGCCCACCACGAAAGGAAGGGTCCCCTCCCGGGCCTCGCGGAGGGCCAGCCCCCTGACAATCACCTCGGGCCCCACCCCCGAGGGGTCGCCCATGGTTATGGCAATGGTGAAATCCACAAAGCCCCCCTTTGGTAAAGACTATATTCAGGCGCGCCTGAAATAAAACCCTTGGGTTATCTTTACATTTTATGGGTAAGGGAGCCTGAAATCAACAGGACAGGGGATGATAGCGGGCAAAGGGGGATTTTTGGTATAAGGATAGGCTTTGGGCTGTGGGATTGCTTTATCAGTGGGAGAACGCGAACTCCGGATAGACCAGCTCCGGGTCGAAGACCTTTTCGTCGTCTATCTCGAAGCCTTCTCCTTTCAAAGCCCGGCAGAAGCAGGAGCGGTATCCCAGGTGGCACGCGCGCCCTTCCATCCGCACCAAGAAGAGGATAGCGCGGCCGGTGCAGTCCGCGCGCACCTCCTCGATCCTCTGCACAAAGCCCGAGTCCTCCCCCTTCCTGCGCACCTTTCTCCTCTCGTGGTCGTAGAGGTGAACCAGCCCGGTGGCGAGGGATTTTTCCAGGGCCTCGCGGTTGAGCCGTATTACCATGAGCACCCGGCCAGGAAGTTCATGGAGACAAATGAGGGAATAGAATTGCTTCGAGACGCGCATCGTGCCGTGCCGCGCGCTCTCTCTTTAATATGTTTCTCCGCGTCATCACCAAAGAATTACCGGCCCCGGAAATAGGTAGAGCAAGGCTCGAGATAGGTGGTATCATCTTTCAGCTAAGCAGCGTTGAAAGGGGGCGGTTGTTATGGCCCGCGTCGCGCTTGCGGTGCCCTTTTACGACACCAGGTTCATAAGGCCCGTTCTGGGACCGAGGTACCTCGAGTCTTTCCTCGCAGCCCGGGGCCACGACGTGCTCTTTTTGGACTCCGGATTGGCGGGTCTAAAACAGGTCTTCTTGAGCCTCGAATCCGGCACCGGCGGGGGGCTCAGGAGGCTGGGCAGGGACCACTCCCTCAAGGGTTCCAGGAAGGCGGTCAGGATACTCGAGAGCCTCGCGGGCATGCAAACGAACTGAGTCCAGCCAGCCAATACTTGAGCAACCCCGGGTCTCTCTGGTATGCTAACAGGCCAAAGTTGAGGGCTTAGCGCATGTTATTCTGCGGCCTCTAAACCTAAGAGCGACTTCTAGCAAAAAGGGGTGCAAAGATGACGAAGGCCACGAGTTTGAAGCTTCCCGGGTATCTCAAGATGGGCGGGGTCCTGCCCAGCGTGCTGGAGACAAGGTCGGTCTTTTCCGAGAGGCCGTTTCTGTTTCAGGACTTCGTGGGCAAGGGGCTGGCGTATCTTGGCTCCAAGGAGGTGCAAAAGATGGGGTTCGAGTTCGCGCCGGAAAAAGTCCTTCCCTCAAAGTGGAAGTGCGCGGACGAGTCCCTCTTCGGCGCAGACCTGACCCTCTTCGCGTACACCGGCCACTATCCCTTTGACAAGGGCAAGATCGGCGGACTCTTCAACGAGGGGTCCGTGGGCGCGGCGGTGCACCACGGAAAGATCAACGTAGACTTCGGCGGCTCCCACACCGGCTACCTGCCCGGGAGCAGGGGCGGCAGCTTCGGCAGGATATGGCGGCCCCTGGCCCGGGAGTACTCCACCGACTGCGGCGCGATGATGGCCCTCCTCGCTCCCTTCACCCAGGCCTACAAGGACGCGTGCGAAAACATCCTTATCATGAGGCCCAGGGGCAAGAAGAGCCTCATCTCCATACCCAACGAGTTCATCCACCCGTCCCTCAGCTCCACCGGGGTGAAGCTCCTCGTCAATCTCGAAGGGCTGACCCAGGGCAGCGTGGCCTTTGACGCAAAAAAGGAGTTTACCCACGCGGTGCCGGGAAGGTCGCTCTTCTACGCGCACCCGGAGTTCCTGAAGGGGCTCCCCCCAGGGGAGAAGAGAAGATTATCCGCGAAGAAGCCGGCCCCCATCAGGAAAAACCTGACCCCCGCGCTCTTCGAGATATTGGACGAGAACGCAGCGGTTGACAGGTGGGGGCTTCCCAGGGAGAGGCTGCATCTCTACATGAAATACATCGTCGCGGACACCATCGCGCCCCCCGGGCTCAAGGCCGCGATCATAAACACCTCCATAGAGCACAACCGGCTGACGGACACCGTGCGCTCACCCGCGTTCCGGCCCTACTCCTTCGCGTGCTTCAACGGCGTGTTCATTGACCTTTTCGACGAGAAGGTGAACAACTATGTGAACCTCTTCGCGCCCCTGGGCCTCACCATAAAGCCCGCGGGCCAGGTGAGGGAGATCGAGATAACGCACCAGGAGCTCAGAAGGAAGATCAGGAGGCTGAAGGCCCCGGAGCCCAGGATTCCCCTGGAAAATGTCCTGGGGTACAAGAGGCCGGCCAGGGTGCTCAACAAGTTCACCTATGCACCGGGCCGCTTCGAAGAGGGGGGCTAGCACCCCGCCGCTTCGGCCTTATCGGGGCGTGGGTTCGACCGTTTACCGGATAGTTAGAAAAAAGGAGACGGATATGGCGTCAGACGTCTTTTTCATGGATTTGAGAGCCGAGCTTAAAAGGAACCTCTTCCAGAAATTCGATGCCCTGCTCTTCGCCGCGGGGATCGAGGGGGTGGTGGAAAAGGCCGACCTCTTCGCGATAAAGCTGCACTTCGGCGAGCTGGGGTCCACCGCGTACGTGGCCCCGCCCTTTGTGGCCCATGCGGTGAGGCTCTTCAAGGGGTTCGGGGCCAAGCCCTTTATCACGGACGCCAACACCCTCTACGTGGGCACCAGGGCCGAGTCGGTCTCCCATCTCGTCACCGCGATCAAGAACGGGTTCTCCTACGCGGTGGTGGACGCGCCGCTGATCATCGCAGACGGGCTCAAGGGGGGCTCGGAGATAGCGGTCCCCGTGAACATGCCCATCTACG
>JARFUL010000211.1 GCA_029289015.1 Syntrophobacteria bacterium
GATGGTGATGTGGTTGTCGTCGTAGAGATAGATGATCTTGCCCAGGGAGAACCTCCCCGCGAGGGACGCGGCCTCCGACGCGACCCCCTCCATCAGGTCGCCGTCGGACACGATGGCATAGGTGTAGTGGTCCACGAGCTCATGGCCCTCCCTGTTGTAGCAGGAGGCCATGAACCTCTCGGCCAGGGCCATGCCCACCCCCATGCCGAACCCCTGGCCCAGGGGCCCGGTGGTGGCCTCCACCCCGGGGGTGTCGCCAAACTCCGGGTGGCCCGGGGTCTTGGACTCCCACTGGCGGAAGTTCTTTATCTCGTCAAGGGAGAGCTCGTAGCCCGTGAGGTACAAGAGCGCATAGAGGAGCGCGGACCCGTGGCCTGCGGAGAGGATGAACCGGTCCCTGTCGGGCCAATTTGGGTTCTTTGGGTTGTGCCTGAGGAACTTTGTCCACAGCGTGTAGGCCATGGGCGCGGCGCCCATGGGCATGCCCGGGTGGCCGGAGTTGGCCTTTTGCACCATGTCGATCGCGAGCATCCGGATGGTGTTGATTGAGATCCTGTCGAGGTCCGTAGCCATTTCGCCCGAATTCCTTTCCCCCGAAATCATCGAGACTTCCGAGGCTACCTGGTGAAGGCAAGCCAGCGGGTAAACATATCTTTTATAAACGGTGTAAGCCTGGTGCGGCTGTACGCGTCGGCCACCCTCTTTATGGCCTCGGCCTGGGTGGGATACGGGTGAATCACCCCACTCAGGATTTTTAGCCCCACCCCGCCCACGATTGCAAGGGTTATCTCGCTTATCATCTCCCCCGCGTGGCTGGCAACGATGGTCGCGCCCAGGATCTCGTCGGTCCCCCTTTTGACGTGCACCTTGACGAACCCCTCGGCCTCGCCGTTAAGGAGCGCCCGGTCCACGTCGCGCATCTCTACGAAGAAGGTCTCCACCTCCAGCCCCAGGGCTTTCGCGTCCTTCTCGTACATTCCAACGTGCGCGATCTCGGGGTCTGTGTAGGTGCACCAGGGCACAGTGAGCGCGCTTAACTTCTTTCTTCCTGCAAACAGAGCGTTCTGGATCACGATGCGCGCGGCCGCGTCCGCGGTGTGGGTGAACCTGTAGCGCAGGCATACGTCGCCCGCGGCATAGATATTGATATTGGTGGTCCTGAGGCGGTCGTTCACCTTCACCCCGGCCCTCGCGTCGTATTCCACGCCCATGGCTTCGAGGCCCAGCCCCTCCACGTTGGGCGCGCGGCCCGCGCCCGCGAGTATCTCGTCCACCTCTAGGGAGCGGGCCTCATCGCCTATTTTATAGTGGATGACCTTGCCGGCCTCACTCCTTTCAGCCCTAACGGGGTTCGCGTTCAAAAGGAGCTTTACCCCCTCTCTTATGAACCTTCTTTGCACTATCTCGGCCGCGTCCTCGTCCTCCCGGTTCAGTATGTGGGAGTATCTATGGAAGAGCGTTACCTCGGAGCCCAGCCGGTTAAATGTTTGGGCCAGCTCGCACCCTATGGGCCCGCCGCCGATCACGGCAACGCGTCCCGGCCGCTCGGTGAGGGAGAAGACCGTCTCGTTGGTGAGAAAGCCCGCGTCGTCTATGCCGTCAATCCTGGGGTTCACCGCGCGCGCGCCCGTCGCGATGACCGCCTTCTTATACCTGAGCTTATGCCTGCCCACAATAACGGTGCTCGGGGGCTCGAACCGGGCCTCGCCCAGGAACACGTGCACCCCGAACTCCCTGAACCTCTCTGCGGAGTCGTGGGAGCTGATCTCCGCCCGTATCTCGCGCATCCTGGCCATTACCGCGCCGAAGTCAACCTTTACGTCGCCCGACACCCGGACCCCGAACCTTCCCGCGTCGCGCACCTGCTCCGCGGCCCTTGCGCAGCGGATCATGGCCTTTGAGGGCACACACCCGAAGTTGAGGCAGTCGCCCCCCATGAAGTGTCTCTCCACCAGGGCCACCTTCGCGCCCAGCCCCGCCGCGCCCGCGGCGGTCACCAGCCCTGCTGTGCCCGCGCCTATGACCACGAGGTTGTAGCGGTCGAGCGGCTCCGGGTTTACCCAGCCGGGGGGGTGGACGTTATCCACGAGTCTTTGGTTGTGCCCGTCGGGGGGGAGCATAACGGGAGATTTATTCATGGGACGTACCCTCCTTCGCGAACCCTTCGCCCGAGACTGTCTTCTCCTCCTTCTCCCTGAGCTTTGTGCGCGCGTGGCGCACCAGGAGAGTGAGTATGCCCGCCGCGAGGGCCACCACCCCCACCAGCACCCAGGGCACCTCTCCCTTGGCCAGCCCCTTGAAGACCGCGTCTGCGCCCACGATGTACAAGACGGTGCCAGGCAGCATGCAGAGCCACGACCAGAACACGTATGTCCAAAAAGGCACCCTGGTGAGTCCAAAGCCGTAGTTGAGCAGGTTGAAGGGAAAGAGCGGCACCAGCCTCGTGAGCGCGACAATGACCGCGCCGTGCTCCTCGGTGAGCCGGTCGAGCCTCTGGAACTTCTCCTTGGTGCCGAGCCACTGGGCCACCGCGTCCCTCGCGAAGTAGCGGCCTATGAGAAACGCGAGGCTCGCGCCCACGGTGGAGGCTATGGAGACGAGGATCACCCCCACCACCGAGCCGAAGAGCGCGCCCCCCGCGATGGAGATCGCGGAGCCGGGCAGCGCGGCCACCACCGCGACTATGTAGATCGCTATATAGACCAAAGGCCCCAGCGCGCCCAAAGACTGTATCCAGCCCCGCAGCGCGCCCAGCCGCTCGCCCACGCCGAAGATTTTGGCCAGGACAAGAATCGTGACTATGGCCAGGAGGAGCGCGATGGGCCGCCACAGCCCCCGGGCCCCGGCCTTCTTTTCAGTCCGGCTGTTCGCGTGCTCCATAATATTTGCCTCCACGGGAGAATTCCCCCGTGTCTATCTTTTGGCTGGTGTCCAAACCATAGCTTGCGCCTTGGGACATCGGCGCTTCTGTAATCCTGCCGAGCGGCGGGACCGGAAATGGTCCACTGCCCCCAATGTCCCGGCCTATCCTAGGCCTCGATGGTCCCCCCTCAGGTGAAGCCCGAGCCCGCGGTGCACGCGTAGCAGTGGTCTCCCGTGGCTATGGGAAGTCCCTCCTCCGGCGGGCCGGCCATCTCGGAGACGTGCCTCTTTCGCCCGCCCAGGTAGAGCCCCCTGGCCAGGTTGAAGTCGCAGTCGAAGAGAAAGCCGTCCCAGGAGACCGAGACCAGCGACCTGCACATGAGCCCGTCGATGGTGCACGGGTTGAAGCTGGACGCGAGCCTGTGCACGTATTCATCAATGTTGCCTGACTCCTTGAGCCAGGACAAAAACCTTCCCAGGGGGACGTTGGCGAAGGTGTAGAGGTTGTTGAACACTATGCCCCACCTGCGCTTGAGGTCCCTCTTGAACCTCTCCTCCACCTGCTTCTGGGAGTTGGGAAGGAACGCGCCCGGGGGGCTGGAGACGAAGTCGAGCTCCAGGCGGCCTCCCTCCTGGCCGTAGCCCAGGTCGTTGAGCCTCTTGAGCATGGCTATGGACCTGTCGTAGACCCCGGCCCCCCTCTGGGAGTCGGTCTGGCCCTTCTTGGTGGCCGGAAGCGAGGCCACGATCACCACGTTAAGCTCTTTTAAAAGCTCAAGGAGGTCGTCGGAATCGGTCTCCCCCAGCGCGGTGAGGTTCGAGCGCAGCATCACGCGGTCGGTGAGGGGAGCGATGCTCTCGATGAACTGCCCGAGGTTCGGGTTCATCTCCGGCGCGCCTCCGGTGATGTCTACGGTGGAAAAGCGGAACCTCCCGGCCCAGCCCGCGACCTCGTCCATGGTCTCTTTGCTCATGACCTCTCGCCGCGTGGGCCCGGCCTCCAGGTGGCAGTGGCGGCAGGCCTGGTTGCACAGAAGCCCCACGCTTACCTGCAGCGTGTCCGTGATCCCCCTTCTCAGCTCGAGGTCGTGCCTGGCCAGGGTGGACGAGAAGGGCTCCACGGGCGCGGGGCCCCGCTCCCGGTGGTTGGAACTCTTGTTGTTGGAAGGAGCAGCGGTGCTCATATGCCCACCTTCGCTACATGGAGAGCTTCTTCGCGATCCTGCGAAGCTGGACGCCGTGGACCAGGGACGCGCCCCCCCTGATCGCGGTCACCACGTGGATGGCCTCGGTCATCTCCGCCAAGTCGGCCCCCTTCTCCAGGCAGGCCCGGGTATATGCGTCGATGCAGTAGGGGCACTGGACCGTGTGGGCCACCGCAAGACCTATGAGCGCCTTCTCCCTCTCGGTGAGGTCGCCCTCGGAGAATACGGCCGCGTAGTAATCGAAGAACTTCTTGGCCAGCTCCGGGGCCTCCTCCCCGATCTCCTCGAACTTTGCCAGGTCGTCCGGGTCGTAATACGTTCTCACCTTTCGCCTCCTGAAATGTTTTCCTCTAGCAAGTTAGAGTCCCTTTGCCCCCCGAATCCTTACCTAGCATGAGCTATAGCCGCTCGGGGTGAGGTGTGGATATTGAAGCCTGGCGCGGGAAGGGGACTCTGGCCATTCCTGGCGCCCGGTGTCAACAGCTGGACAATTAAAATGCAGGATCGAGGGTCCGGTCCGGCAAGCTGTTCTGTTATTCAAGTATATTGCACGGGGCCGCGGATTTCTACGCAGGGTCTTCCTTTCGAGGTTTTTCGAGGGCTTAGGCGCGCGGCCCGCCACGGGGTCTCTCCCGGGCTCAGGAGACCTCGCTCCCCGGGTCCACATCCGAGTCGGTGGTGAGAAGGGAAAAACCTTCCTTTCCAGAAGCTGCCAGCACCATGCCGGAGGACTCCACCCCCATGATTTTGACGGGCTTTAGGTTAGCAGCCACCACCACCCGCCTGCCCACCAACTCTTCCGGCTCGTAGTCCCGGGCTATGCCGGCCACAATCTGGCGCACCTCTCCCAGGTCCACCGTGAGCTTGAGGAGCTTCTTGGCCCCTTTGATCCTCTGGGCGGACTTTACAACCCCCACCTTGAGCTTAACTCTGGAGAACTCCTCGAAGCTAACCTGGTCCTCCGCGTCCTTCATGGGCTCTTGCTCCTTTGGGGTCTCTGGCTCCTCTTCCTTCTTGAGCTCAACCCTGGGGAAGAGCGCGTCCGGCCTTTTGAGGGCATTCCCCGGCGCAAGTCTCCCGGGCCCCGCGTCCCGGGCCAGCCTCAGGTCGTCCACCGGTTTCTCTATGCCCAGCGCACCGAGAATCTTCCCCGCGGTCACGGGCATCACCGGGCTTATGAGCACCGCGATGGAGTTGAGCGCGTCCAAGAGGGTGTAGATGACCCGACTCAGCCGCGCGCGGCCGCCCGGGTCCTTGGCCAGGTTGAAGGGCTCGGTCTCGGCAACGTAGCGGTTCACGCTGTCGAGGTACTCCCAGAGCGCGATGAGCCCCTTGTGGAACGCGAGCTCGCCCATATCCTCGTTGTATGCGCGAATGGTCCTTTCCAGCGCGGCGGTAAGGTCTTGGTCTATCTCTTCGGCCTCTCCTTCTGCCGCGGGGACCTTGCCGTGGAAGTAATTCACCGCCATGGCCAGAACCCGGCTCACCAGGTTGCCCAGGTTGTTGGCCAGGTCCGCGTTGTAGCGGCCCACCAGCGCGTCCTCGTTGAAGGACGCGTCCAGGCCGAAGGACATCTCCCTCAGATACTTTCTCATGAGGGAGAT
>JARFUL010000212.1 GCA_029289015.1 Syntrophobacteria bacterium
CTGAAAAGTGCCCCAAGAAGGTGAGTAGCGAGTACAACTCGGGGCTCTCCAAGCGCAAGGCCGCGTACATCCAGTATGCGCAGGCGGTGCCCCTTAAGTACACGATAGACGAGCCCAACTGCATCTACTTCATGATGCTCAAAAAGGGCAAGGAGAACAGGTGCATGGCCTGCGTGGAGGCCTGCCCCGTGGGCGCGGTGGACCTCAGGATGGAGGAGAAGAAGCTCACCCTCAACGTGGGCTCCGTGATAATCGCCACCGGGTTCCACCCCTACGACCCCACGAGGTTCGACGCGTACCAGTACATCGCCCATCCCAACGTGGTCACCTCCATGGAGTTCGAGAGGATTCTGAGCTCGTCCGGGCCGTGGATGGGGCACATGGTCAGGCCCTCGGACGAAAAGGAGCCCACAAAGATAGCGTGGCTCCAGTGCGTGGGCTCCCGCGATATCAACAACTGCGACAATGCTTTTTGCTCCGCGGTCTGCTGCATGTATGCGATCAAGGAGTCCATCATCGCGAAGGAGCACTCCAAGACGCCCCTTGACGCCGCGATCTTCTACATGGACATGCGGACCTACGGGAAGGACTTTGAAAAGTACTACGACCGGGCCAAAGAGGAGGGGGTGCGGTTCATCCGGTCCCGCGTCCACACCGTTGATCCCGTGGAGGACGACAACATCAGGATCATCTATGCCGACGAGTCGGGCCAGATGAGAGACGAGGTCTTCGACATGGTGGTGCTCTCCATAGGCCTCGAGCCGCCACAAGGGGTGGTGGAGCTCACCCGGGGGCTCGGCATAGAGATGGACCGGCACAACTTCGCGGACACCTCCTGCTTCACCCCGGTGGCCACCTCAAGGCCCGGGATCTACGCGTGCGGCGCGCTCAGCGCTCCCAAGGACATCCCCTACACCGTGATGGAGGCCTCCGCGGCCGCGTGCGCCGCGTCCACCAAGCTGGCCGAGGCCCGGGGGACCCTGGTGGAGGAGAAAACCTTCCCCGAGCCCAAGGACGTGTCCGGCGAGGAGCCCCGGGTAGGGGTCTTCGTGTGCAACTGCGGGGTCAACATCGGCGGCATAGTGCGGGTCCCGGAGGTCGCGGAATACGTCAGGACCCTGCCCCACGTGGTCTACGTTGAGGACAACCTGTTCACCTGCTCCCAGGACACCCAGGACAAGATGAAGGAGGTCATAGAGGAGCAGGGGATAAACAGGGTGGTGGTCGCGGCCTGCTCCCCGCGCACCCACCAGCCGCTCTTCCAGGAGACCCTGCAGGACGCGGGCCTCAACAAGTATCTCTTCGAGATGGCCAACATCCGGGACCAGGACTCCTGGGTCCACCAGGCCCTGCCCGACGAGGCCACTGAAAAGGCCAAGGACCTGGTGCGCATGGCCGTGGCCAAGGCCGCGCTGCTCACCCCCCTCGAGGAGACCAAGCTCGGCCTCACCAGGAGCTGCCTCATAGTAGGCGGCGGGGTCTCGGGGCTCAGCGCCGCGGTGGAGCTAGCAGACCAGGGGTTCGGCGTGGACCTATTGGAGAAGGGCGACGTGCTGGGCGGCCAGGCCCTGAACCTCGACGAGTCCTGGAAGGGCGAGCCGGTGGCCCCCTTTGTCTCCTCCCTGGTGGAAAGGGCCGAGAAAAACCCCAAGATAAACATTCACCTAGGCTCCGAGCTCGCGGATGTCACGGGGTTCGTGGGCAACTTCACCGGCTCTATCTCCTCCAACGGAGACAAAAAGGAGCTGGAGTTCGGCACCGCGATCATCGCGACCGGGGCCGGCCCCCTCGCTGTGGACGAATACCTGAGCGGCCAGGACGAGCGGGTGCTCACCTGGTTCGAGGTGGACAGGCTCATTGAGGACGAGGAGAAGGTCAAGAAGATAGACTCCTTCGCGTTCATCCAGTGCGTGGGCTCAAGGGAGCCCGAGCGGCCCTACTGCTCCAAGCTCTGCTGCACCCACTCGGTGAAGTGCGCGCTGAAGATCAAGAAGATAAACCCCGACGCGAATGTCTTCATCCTCTACCGGGACATAAGGACCTACGGCCAGAGGGAGGACCTCTACAAGGAGTCCCGGGCCAAGGGGGTGGTCTACATCCGCTACTCCCTTAACGACAAGCCCGACGTACAGGTGAAGGACGGCAATCTTTCCGTTACCGTCACGGACCACGTGCTCCAGAGAAAGATCGAGATCCCGCTCAGCTACCTCGGGCTCATGACCGCGGTGATCCCCAAGGGCCACGAGTCCCTGGGCCCGCTCTTCAAGGTCCCCATGAACAACGAGGGATACTTCATCGAGGCCCACGCCAAGCTCAGGCCCGTGGACTTCGCGACGGACGGCGTGTTCGTCTGCGGCTTGGCCCACTACCCCAAGCCCATTGAGGAGTCCATCGCGCAGGCCCAGGCGGCCGCGGCCAGGGCGGCCCAGGTGCTGAGCCAGCCCTACATCCTCACCTCGGGCGTTGTCTCGGATATCAATGAGGACACCTGCATAGGATGCCAGGCCTGCCTCGAGTGCTGCCCCTTCGGGGCCATCGAGTACGATGACGCAAGACACATATGCCAGGCGAACGCGGCGCTCTGCAAAGGGTGCGGCGCGTGCGCGGCCACCTGCCCGTCGCAGTCGGCCAGGCTCCTTGGATTTACACCGGACCAGTTATACGTGCAGATAGATATGGCCCTGCCCTAACATACGAGGAATCTCACCATGAGCAACCAAGAGAAGACCAAGTTCGAACCGAAGGTGCTGGCGTTTCTGTGCACGTGGTGCACCTACGCGGGCGCAGACCTTGCGGGGGTGTCGAGGCTCCAGTATCCTCCCAACATCCGCAACATCAGGGTCCTTTGCTCCGCGACGGTGTCCCCCCACCACATCCTCAAGGCCTTTGCCAAAGGCGCGGACGGGGTGATGGTGGGAGGCTGCCACATCGGGGACTGCCACTACCTCAAGGGGAACTGGATGACCGTGAAGAGGATGAACTTCATCCAGGACCTCATCGACTTCGTGGGGCTCGACTCCGGGAGGCTGCACCTCGACTGGATATCCGCGGCCGAGGGGCCCAAGTTTGCCCAGGTAGTCACCGATTTCACCAAGAAGGTCAAGGACATGGGCAAGGCGGAGTCCACCTCCGCCGGGCTCGCGGACGCATAACCGCCTGACCACTTTACACTTAAGAGGGTTGAGACGTCATGAGGGAGCACGTAGAGAAGCTTCTTGAAGAAGGAAAAGTGGACGCTGTACTGGGCCAGAGGAATCTGGGGGGTTTCCCCTTCCCGTTCATATACACCAAGGAGAACATCTCCGACACGGCCGAGGATTTCGTGGCCGGGATGCGTTATCCCATGCCCAAGATCTTTCTGGCCATGCACCGCGACAACCCCGACAAGACCTTCGGGGTGGTGGTGCGCGGCTGCGAGGAGCGCGCGCTGAACGAGATGCTCAAGTGGAACCAGATCGAGGCCGACAAGGTGGTGAAGCTGGGCTACGCCTGCTCCCAGACCCAGGCCGAAGCCTGCGAGTGCAGGGAGCCGTACCCCACGGAGGTGCTCCTGGGCGACAAGGTAGACCCGGTGGCCAAGAGCGAGAGGGTGGCCGAAGTGGATGAGCTCGACCTCGGGGCGCGCCTTGATTGGTGGAAGAGCCACTTCAACCGCTGTATGCGCTGCTACGCGTGCCGGGACGTCTGCCCGGTCTGCTTCTGCAAGGAGTGCTCCCTGGAGGAGCCGGACCTCATCCCCACCGAGATGCTGCCCCCGGACATGACGTTCCATCTGGTGCGCGCGGTCCACATGGCGGGCAAGTGCATAGACTGCGGCATGTGCGAGGAGATATGCTCGGTCCATATCCCGCTGAGGGTGCTCTTCAAGAAGGTGCGCGACATAGTGAGCGAGACCTTCGACTATACGCCCGGCAAGGTAGACGGCAAGTCCCCCTTCAACATGCTGGGCGACGCGGTGGAGTTCTCCCCCAGGCCGCTGTGATGAGAGATCCTTTTGTGGTGTGCCTCTGCCTCCGCTGCGGGGCGGAGGTTCACTTTTTTGAGGACGACGTCCCCCGCGGCATTTCACCAGAGGAAATTCCCGAGATCTACGGGTGCATGCTCTGCGGAGGCTACATCATGGTTCAAAGGGTAGGGGGCAAGAGGGTCGCGGGCCAGGTGAGATACGCGTGCGGGGTGAAGTGCTGACAGGCTGATACAAAGAAAAAAACAAGCCCCCAGCAAAACCGGGGGCTTTTAATATTCAACGCGGCAGGGTTTTTAAATGTAGAGCCCGGCCTCCTCTATCTTCACGTCCGCGGCTATCTCCTGGTCCCTGTACTCCTCACTCGGGTTCTTATCGGGCTTGAACGAGACCACGGTGTTGCGCACCAGGTTGGGGCCCTGGAACTTCTCCTGAAAGTTGCGGTTTACCCACGAGATGTGGCAGTAGTACTCCTTTTCGGTGACCTGGCCGTTCTCAAAGAGCAGCGAGCTTACATACCCGTAACCCTTGTCGCCCCAGCGGGAGATGTACCCGAACCGCCTGCCCTCGGCCATGGCCTCGGAGTAGCGGGGCAGGAGATCGGGAATGAGGAAGCCCGAGTAGTAGATGTCCGCTATCTCCACCAGGTTCCTGGACACGTTCCTGAACCCCATGCAGACCACCCGGCAGCCCTTGTTCTGCAGCGCCATAACGAGCCTGACAAAGTCACCGTCTCCAGTGACCAGAACGATCTTGTCCAGGTTCACCGACTGAACCAGCGCGTCCACCGCTATCTCCATGTCCGCGTTCGCCTTGGTGGATTCCTGGCCGTCCGCGGACATGTAGTGCCTGACCTCCTTCTCTATAACCTTGCAGCCGAACTTTCTCAGCTTGGCCAGGTAGTCCTCCCTGCGCTGGCGATAGGTGTAGTCCGTCTTCATCCTCTCCCGGTCCACCACCACGTATGCGTTGGTCCTGAGCACTGTCCCACCGTTCATCGCGGCGAAGTCTTTTAAGACATCGTAACGCATGCCATAGCCGCCGTTCATCTCCACATTGGCCGCGTCAACATAGATAC
The DNA here is from genome assembly GCA_029289015.1 of Syntrophobacteria bacterium. Taxonomy (GTDB): domain Bacteria; phylum Desulfobacterota; class Syntrophobacteria; order JARFUL01; family JARFUL01; genus JARFUL01. The sequence goes on from JARFUL010000212.1 coordinate 5,043, forward strand.
CCACTTTCATCATAAAAGGTCTCTCCCCCTAACCTGTTATTAGAGTTGATAAATCCCCTCCAAGCAGCGGAGGGCTTCCCGGGTTCTTTCTTAATTAGTCTCTTTAGACGCTTAAGCCTAACATCGCGTTAGGCCAAAATCAAGCCGGGGGAGCATAATCCGGACCCCCCGGCTCTATGTAGGCTGACTTACTTTATTTAGGAAACACCGGCGAAGAACTTGGCTGCCTGAAGGGTGTTCTTCATGAGCATGGTGATGGTCATGGGGCCCACGCCTCCCGGGACCGGGGTGATCGCGGCCGCCTTTTCGAAACACTCGTCAAACGCGACGTCTCCCTTGAGGATGCGCTTGCCGTCCGCGGTCTTGCCCACCTCGTTGACGCCCACGTCGATGATCACCGCGCCCTCTTTTATCATGTCGCCCTTGATGTACTCGGGCACGCCCGCGGCTACGATGACGATGTCGGCCCTCTTGGTGTGGAACGCGACGTCCTTGGTGCGGGTGTGGACCACGGTGACCGTCGCGTTCGCGGCCGGCCCCTTCTGCATGAGCATAACAGCGATGGGCTTGCCCACTATGTTGGAGCGGCCCACCACCACCACCTCCGCGCCCTCGACCGGCTGGCCGGAGCGGGACAGGAGCTCCTGGATCCCGAAGGGGGTGCAGGGCAGGAACAGGGGCTCGCCCACCATGAGCCTTCCCACGTTCACCGGGTGGAACCCGTCCACGTCCTTGTCCGGGCTGATCGCGTTGAGGACCTTCTTGTCGTTGATGTGCTTGGGCAGCGGAAGCTGGACCAGGATGCCGTGGCAATTGGGGTCGTTGTTGTACTTTTCCACCAGCGCGAGGAGGTCCGCCTCGGGCAGGTCTACGGGCTGGGTGTCCTGGGTGGAGTTGTACCCCAGGGCCTTCGCGGTCTTGTTCTTGGCCCGGACGTAGCTCTGGGAAGCGGGGTCCTCGCCCACGAGGATGGTGACCAGGCCAGGCGTAACGCCGTGCTTGTCTTTCAACTCATCGACTTCCGCCTTGATCTGCTCCCTTATCTCCTTGGCGACCTCCGCGCCTTTGAGAAGTTTTGCGGCCATCGTCTTACCTCCTTAAAAATTTTTTGGGGCAGGGCACGAACCTGCCCTGCCCCTATGTTGTCGAATAGAGACGGCCCTCGGGGCCGCCCGGCTCGCTGTTTAGAACAGACCCGTCACCTTGCCGGTGTTCACGTCCACGTCCACGCGGCGGTAGGCCGGGTTGGAGCAGGTGCCGGGCATCAGGCTGATAGCGCCGGCGCAGGGACA
>JARFUL010000213.1 GCA_029289015.1 Syntrophobacteria bacterium
TATCCAGACCACTAAATTGCTCTACTATTCCGGGTAGTTACATGAAACAAGAGACGGTTCTGAACCATGATCATCAGCCCCCTCAACTGTGCCGGATCATCCGGGGGGCCAGCGGCCGTCCTCGATTTTGTACTCCTTTGGCAGGTCCTCCGCGTACTCGTAGGTGAAGCAGGTGATCCTTTCGCGCTCTGCAGAGACCGCGTCCACCTCTCGCCGGTTGTAATTGTTGACCTGGCCGGGGCCGAAGTAGCCCTCCATCTCGTCGAGGATCTCGAGGGTCTCTTCGGGGTTTTTGAAGACGTGCACCTCGCCTGCCACCGCGTCATCGCTGTTTAGCCTCAGCGCGGGGAAGAGCCCCAGGTCGTAGAGCTCGCCCCGGATCCGCGCGGGAAAAGCCTCCACCCGGTTGGCCATCAGCCCCTCGTGGAAGAAGAGGGGAAAGCCCATCTTCAGGGTCCCGTAGACAAAGACCCTCACGATATCGTTCTCCCGCGCGCTCAACCTATGCCTGCCGCGTCTTCGAGCTTGGTCTTCCTGCGGTAGGCCAGGGCCTGGCCCAGGGCCACGGTCTTGCCGTCCTGGCCGGTGATCGTGCACAGGTAGGACGCGATGCGGGGCGTGCGGGACTGCTCGCTCACCGTGGCTATGAGGGTCTCTCCGGGCATGGCCGCGGCGGTGTAGGTGATGTTCACGTTGAGGGCCACCGCCATCCTGCCGTGGGAGTTGCACGCGAGCTGGAACGCGGTATCGAGGAGCGCGAAGACCGCGCCGCCGTGCACCGACCCGAAGATATTTGTCTGGCCCGTGTCCGTGGGCATGGAGACCACCGCATACCCCGGCTCTACGTCTATCAGCTCCATGTTGAAGGACCGCGCCATCCCGTCCTTGAGGAACGCCTGTTTGATGGTTTCCATTTTCACCTCGCGGCTGGTAGAATGTTTTCCCTGAAATCGTCCTGGACTAGATTACTCTTTTGCGCGGAAAAATTCAAAGGAGGTCCCGGGTATGTCCGATCTTAAGTCGCGGGTGCAAAGGGCCGTAGCCGAAAAGGACCCGTCCCTCGCGCCCATCTTCTCCACCCTGGGGCTGGAGCTGGTGGACATGAAGGACCGCGAGGCCCGGATAGCGATGGAAGCCGGAATAAACTTCGCGAACCCCATGGGCACGATCCACGGGGGCATTCTGGCGACCCTTGCAGACACGGCCATGGGCCTCGCGTTCATCACCACCCTGGACCAGGGCGACTCCTTCACCACGGTGGATTTGACGGTGAAGTACATGCGGCCCTTCTTTCCTGCCAGGGTCTCTGCCAAAGGTTGGGTGGTGAAGAGGGGGAAGAACCTCGGGTTGTGCCAGAGCGAGGTCCTGGACCAGGAGGGCAACCTGCTTGCCGTGGCCTACTCCTCCTGCATGGCGCTGAGGGGAGAAGCGGCAGAGGGCAGGTAGCACGACCGAGGGGGCCGAAGGCCGCGTTCTACCACCTGAAGACCGCGCACGCCATCGCCAGCCCGCCGCCCGTCGCGCAGAAAAGAACCACGTCCCCCGGCCGGGGACCTCTACCCTCAAGCACTGCATCATCCAGGGCCATCGGGATACACGCGGCGCCGGTATAGCCCCACTTGTCCATTACCCAGTGGGTCTTTTTAAGCGGCTGGCCGAGGAGCTGCATCGTATGTTTGATGGTATTGACGTTCATCTGGGTGAAGAGAAAGAGTTCAACCTCGTCAACCGAGGCCAACCCGGCCTTGGCAACGGTTTTAGCGATGAGGGGGGGCCAGTTCTCGCTGTTGAAGGTCGCGGGAAACTTCTCCACGAACCGGATAACGGGGCGGCTCGGCGCTTTGTTGTTGAAGGGTGACGCGGCCCCGCCGGTGTATATTCCCAGCGACTTGTAGTAGCGCCCCTGGGCGATCATCTTTGAGGCGAGGTAGCCGGGACTGTCGACTGCTGTGAGCACCACCGCGCCCGCGCCGTCGGCAAAGAGGGTGCAGGTATATTTGTCGTGGTAATCGACAAACCTCGTCATGTTGTAGCCGCCGATAACCAGTATGTTGTTCATTTCAGCATCCGCGAATATCTGCTTGGCCGCGATGTCCAGTCCGGTGACCCAAGAGGCGCACGCGCAGTTCACATCAAAGGTCGCGGCGTTTTCGGCCCCGAGCTTGTGCTGGACAATGGAGGAGGTGGCCGGGCTGATGTAGTCCGGCGTGTCGGTGCCCACCACGATCAGGTCAACGTCGAGGGGAGCAAGGCCCGCCCGCTCGAGGGCCTGGCGCGCGGCCGCGCTGCACATATCGCTGGTGGTTTCGGTGTCAGCAGCCACGCGGCGCTCCGAAATACCCACCTTTTCCCTGAGCCACGCGTCCACGTCCCCTATGAAGGGCTCAAATTCCGCGTTGGTCATGACGCGCTTCGGCACGTAGCGGCCGGTGCTGATTATCTTTGCAAAGCGCTCCGTCATGGCTCTTCCCCCTATCTTCTCTAAAAATGACCTGATCCTGATTATTGTATCAGTTTTGAAGCCGGATATTGACCTGTTCAAACATTTCCCGCGCCAGCCGCACGCGGCCTGCCTGCTGGCGGAAGAAGGAATCATTCGATTCGGCAGGCCAACGCGCCTGCAATTACCGCGGGCCCGGCGCGCGTCTCGGCCGCCCCGCTAAACGCTGACACTCTCCCTGATACCGGGTATAATTCAAAGAGTCGGGCAAACCACCAGAGGGCGAATCGGCAATGAGGGTACTTCTCGTCTCCGCCAACAGGGAGGACTTCAACATGCTCCCCCTGCCGCTGGGGCTGGGGCTCGTGGCCGCGGCCGCAGAGAGCGCGGGCCACCGCGTGGAGCTCTTGGACCTCATGGATGCAACAGACACCTATGGGGCCCTCGGGGAGGCTGTGGCAAGGTTTCGCCCCGAGGTTATAGGGGTCTCGGTGAGAAACATTGACGACCAGTTCATGGAGGCCCCCAGGTTCCTGCTGGATCAGGCCAGGGAGGTGGTCTCCCATCTGAGGAGCCTCTCCAGGGCCCCCGTGGTGCTGGGGGGCGCGGGCTACTCCATCTTTCCGGATGCCGCGCTTCGCTACCTCGGCGCAGACATGGGCATCCAGGGGGAGGGGGAGGCCGCGTTTCCCCTGCTTCTCAAACATCTGGAACTGGGTGAAGACCTCTCCACTGTCCCGGGACTCTACCTCAAAGACTCGGGCATTCAACGGGCCAGGGGCTTTGAGAGCAACCTCGACAGGCTCCTGATGGCGGATGAGTTTCTGCTCCCCCTGGCAGAACCTTCGGACCAGGAGATCTGGGCCCCGGTCCAGACCAGGAGGGGGTGCCCCATGGACTGCACCTACTGCTCCACCCCCGCGATCGAAGGCAGGACCATCCGGAAGCGGACCGTTGAGTCGGTCGCCAAAAGCATCGCGCGCCTGGCCCGCGCGGGGTTCAAACGCTTCTTCTTCACGGACAATACCTTCAACCTGCCCCCGTCATACGCGAAGAGCCTCTGCCGGGCACTGGCAAACATCGGGCTCGAC
>JARFUL010000214.1 GCA_029289015.1 Syntrophobacteria bacterium
CTTAAATTATTCGTTTGGACCGCGTCCGTTAGGCCCGCGGCAGGGCCGGGCTCGGCCCTTGTCGCGTGCAAAAGTGTCTGGATTATCAAGGGAAATACTCACCCATGCCCGAAGAAGATACCCGCTACCGCTACCTCTACCCCTGGCCCGAGGATATGCCGCCCATCCACGACTGGCCGTGGTTCCGCAAGGCCTGGGACAGGGTGCTGGAGATCGACCCAACCGCGAAGTGGCAGTGGGCCGGGATGGAGAAGGGCGGGCTCGCGTTCGACTCCAGGCTCCCGCCGGAGCACTTCCCATTCTGCGAAGAGCGTTATCCGTAAAATTTCGGGGGAGACTGGGCGCAACCGCCCTGCTCCCCCTTTCAATGATTTTATCCTGCCTTTACCCGTGGCCATACTTCTTCAGAACTTCTTCCACCGCGGCAAGCTCCTTCTTTAGCGAGTCCCGGTAGGCTGTAAGCCTCTCCTTTTCCTCCGCAGGCGTGAAGAAGCTACGGACAAAGGGGCCGCAGCCGCACCCGCAGCAGCCGCAGGTGCAGGTAGCGCTATGGTGCGCGAGCATTGGGAATGGTTGGACCTGGCACATTCGTGTTCACCTCCTCTCTTTTAGCATATGCGCATTAACTTAATAGCTTATGAAAAAATATATCCGCAGCGCTATTCACTCCTGCGCACGCCCTCCTCGTGCCTGCATCCGCAGGTGCAGACCTCGTTGAGCCTCGTACGGAACTCCTCCAGCGCGTCCTCGTTGAGGGAGTACTCCATGAAGTAGCCCCGCCTTAAGTTGTCCACCAACCCCGCGGCCTTGAGCAAGCGAAGATGCTGGGATGCCGCGCTGGGGGTGACCCCCAGCTTCTCGGCCAAAACGCCAACCGTCATGGGGCCGGCTTTGAGCTGCTCGATGATCTCGATGCGCCTGTCAACGGCCAGCACCTTGAAGAGCTCCGCCGCGTCTTTCATTCCGGATTTCATTTAAGTTATTTAGTGTATACTAAATTAAATCCTCGCCGGTGTCAACCCTTTTTTGCGCAAAAGGCCGAAACTCAGGGCCGTGCTAATCCTCTTTCCAGGCCTTTTTACTCTTCGCGATCTTCTTCCTGGAGAGCTCCCACACCGGCCTGGTGAGGAACGACTCCTTCCACCGGGCCACCATCTCGGTGAACATGGGCCAGGGCACCGAGAAGCTGAGCTCGTCCGGCTTCACGAACTTGCGGCAGGAGATGTCCCAGGACCCCACCACCGCGTTGTTCTTGCCCTCGGCCATATACTTGAGCGGCCAGGTCACGATGTCGGAGCACCCCGCGCCAAAGGGGGTCTTAACCGCGTCTATGTCGCCGGTGATGAAGTTTGCGAGCTGGTGGAGGCCGGAGACGACCTCTGGCCGGGCGAAGAAGACCGCGAGCTCGGGCTCCTCCCCCGGCGAAAGCCGGCCTATCTGCTTGAACACGCAGAACCTCTTCGGCGCGGGCCTGGGATCTATGGTGTCGAAGAATTTTCTCACCGCTTCCGGGGAGTCGAGGTATCTCTCCCCCTCCATCTGGCCGGGGATCCCGGTGGACACGTAGTGGACTATCACGTCCAGCTGGGGTTTGTTGAACCCGAGGTAGAACGCGCCCCCCAGGCAGCCGAAGTGCTCGGAGTCGAAGTAGGCCGCGGTCTTCTTCTTGCGGGCCCGCCACAACAGTCCGATGACGCAGGTGAAGTTCTCGAACAGGGAGCCGAAGTCCACCTCTCCCCTCTGCTCTTCCTCGTAGGACGGGAGCTTCACCGGCTTGGGGGAGAGCCCTTCCGCGGGCTCCTCGTCGGTGTAGAAGACGCCAAGGGGCTCCTCGTCGAGCCCCAGAACGTCCAGAAACTCCTTCACCCTGGCTAACCCTACGGATAAAGTCATATCAGGCCCCCTCAAATGTGCCGGATCACCCGGCTAGCCCTTCTCCACCACCTCGTAGGCTTTTTCAACCGCGTCGTCCAGCGTATCCGCGTTGGGGCCTCCAGCCTGGGCCATGTCTGCGCGGCCCCCGCCCTTGCCGCCTAGCAGTTCGGCGAGCGGCTCTATGATCCTTCGCGCGTCGAATTTATCCGCGAGGTCGTCGGTGACGCCCACTATGAGCGCGGCCTTGCCCTTCACCTCCGCGCCCAATACGATGACCCCGGATTTCAGCTCCTGCTTGAACCGGTCCACCATGGAGCGAAGCTCGCCTGGGCTGGCCACCTCCACCCGGGACGCGAGCACCCTGGTGCCCGCCACCTCCCTGAGCCCCGAGAGGAGCGAGGCCGCGGCCCTAGCGGTGGTGGACTCCCTCGCGGCCCTGAGCTCTCTCTCCAGGGTTTTAACCTGCTCCAAAAGCTTCTCCACCCTCGCGGGCAGCTCGGCCGCGGGTATCTTGAGCATGCGGGAGGTCTCTTTGAGGAGCCTTTCGCGCGCGCCTAGATATTCCAGCGCGGCCGGGCCGGTGACTGCCTCGATCCTCCTTACCCCCGCGGCCACAGAACTGGTGGCCACTATCTTGAAGAGTCCCACCTCGTCCGTGGTCTCGGTGTGGGTGCCGCCGCAGAGCTCCTTGGACACCCCTGCCACCTCCACCATGCGGACCTCCTCGTCGTACTTCTCGCCGAAGAGGGCCATCGCGCCGTCGGCCATTGCCTCTTCGAGGCTCACGACCCTGGTGGAAAGCGGGATGTTCTCCAGCACGTTCCTGTTCACCAGATTTTCTATGTCCTGGAGCTCCTCGTCGGAGATGGCCTCAAAGTGGGTGAAGTCGAACCGGAGCCTGTCCGGGCCCACGTAGGAGCCCTTCTGGCGGACGTGGTCGCCGAGCCTGTCCTGGAGCGCCTTGTGGAGAAGGTGGGTCGCACAGTGGTTGCGCTGGATGGCCCTCCTCCGCTCCCCGTCCACCTCGAGGGTGACCTTCATCCCCTCGGAGATTTCGCCCTCTTTTACAATGCCTGTGTGCACGAAGATGCCGGTGGGGGTCCGGGAGGTCTCGCCCACCTCGAAGGTGAGGCCCTCCGCGCTGATAAGGCCGGTATCTCCCACCTGGCCGCCGGCCTCGCCGTAGAAGGGGGTCTCCTCGGTGACCACCTCTGCCTTCTGGCCCGGGCCGGCCTTCTTCGCCCTTCCCCCCTCGGTGAGCACCGCGAGGACCGTGGACGCGCCCCGGAACGCGTCGTACCCGGTGAAGGAGGTGACCACCCCCTGGGAAGAGAGCTCTCCCAGGGCCTTCTGGGTGTCTAGCTCCGCGCCTTTCCAGGTCTTGCGGCTCGCCTCCCTCCTCTCGTCCATCAGGGTTTCGAACCCCTCATCGTCCACCGTGAAGTCGATCTCCTTCGCGGTGTCTATGATCACGTCCACGGGGATGCCGTAGGTGTCGTAGAGCTTAAAGATTACCTCGCCGGAGAAGTTCGTCTGGCCCCGGGCCCTGATCTTTTCCACCTCTTCATCGAGCATCCTTAGGCCCTGGACCAGGGTCTTGGAGAACATCTCCTCTTCCGCGTTCAACACCTGGTTCACCAGGGAGAAGTTCTTGGTCACCTCGGGGTACACGTCCTCGTAGGTCTTCGCGACCTGGGCCGCGACCTTGGACATGAAGGGGGACTCGATGCCCAGGAGGCTGCCGTGGCGCACGCCCCTGCGAATCACCCTTCTCAGCACGTAGCCCCGCCACTCGTTGGAGGGGAGCACCCCGTCCGCGATGAGGAACGCGGCCGCGCGCGCGTGGTCTGCGATGACCCGGATGGAGGAGTCGGACTTGGGGTCCGCGCCGTGGCTCGTTTTGGCCAGGCTCTCGATCTGGCCTATTACCAGGGAGAAGCCGTCCGTGTGGAAGTTGGTGGGCACCCCCTGGATCGCCGCGGCCAGCCGCTCCAGCCCCATGCCCGTGTCTATTGACTGCGCGGGAAGAGGGGTCAGTCTGCCGTCCGCGTGCCTTTCGAACTGCATGAACACGTTGTTCCAGACCTCGAGGAACCTGTCGCACTCGCACCCCATCCTGCACCCGGGCCCGCAGGAGAACTCCTCGCCCTGGTCGTAGATGATCTCGGAGCAGGGGCCGCAGGGGCCGGTGTCGCCCATGGCCCAGAAGTTCTCCGACGTGGGGAACGCGAGGATGCGGTCTCTGGGCAGGTACTTGGCCCAGAACTCTATGGCCTCCTCGTCCGGGCCTATGCCCAGCTCCTTATCCCCCTCGTGCACCGTGGCAAAGAGCTTGGTCTTGTCGAGCCCCATCCTGTCCACCAGGAACTCCCACGCGAACCAGATGGCCTCCTCCTTGAAGTAGTCGCCGAAGGAGAAGTTGCCCAGCATCTCGAAGAAGGTGTGGTGCCTCGCGGTGTAGCCCACGTTCTCCAGGTCGTTGTGCTTGCCCCCCGCGCGCATGCACTTCTGGGAGGAGCACGCGCGCTCGTAGCCCCGCTTCTCCTCGCCCAGGAGCGGCCTCTTGAACTGGACCATGCCCGCGTTGGTGAATAGAAGGGTGGGGTCGTCCGCGGGGATTAGCGAGGAGGACGCGACCTCCCGGTGCTGGTTTTGCGCGAAGTAGTCCAGAAAGGCTCTCCTGATCTCGGCTGTGGTCATCTTCATGGCTTATTCCTGATCGCTCTCGTCTCCGTTTCCGTTGGAAGCCAGGCCGAAATGTCCCCTCACATTATTTTCCATCTGCTCCATGAGCTCGGGGTTCTCCTTTAAAAAGGCCTTCACCGCCTCCCGGCCCTGGCCCAGCCTCTCCCCCTCGAAAGAGTACCATGAGCCCGACTTCTCCACCACCCGCGCGGCCACCCCCATGTCGAGGATGTCGCCCTCGCGGGAGATCCCCTCGCCGTACATCATGTCGAACTCCGCCTCCCTGAAGGGCGGGGAGAGCTTGTTCTTCACCACCTTGACCCTGGTGCGGTTGCCTATGATGTTCTGGCCGTCCTTTATGGGCGCGAGCCTTCTTATGTCGAGCCTCACCGAGGAGTAGAACTTGAGCGCAAGCCCGCCGGTGGTGGTCTCGGGGCTGCCGTAGAACACGCCGATGCGCATCCTCATCTGGTTGATGAAGATCACCGTGGTCCTGGAGCGGGAGATCGCGGCGGTGAGCTTTCTCAGGGCCTGGGACATGAGCCTGGCCTGGAGCCCAACGTGGGAGTCCCCCATCTCGCCCTCTATCTCGGCAGCGGGGGTGAGCGCGGCCACGGAGTCGATCACCACCACGTCCAGCGCGCCGGACCTGACCAGGGTCTCCGCTATCTCCAGGGCCTGCTCCCCGGTGTCGGGCTGGGATATGAGCAGGTCGTCCGCGTGGACGCCGAGCCTCCTCGCGTATTTGAGGTCCAGCGCGTGCTCCGCGTCCACGAACGCGGCTATGCCACCTCCCCTCTGGGCCTCGGCCACCACGTGGAGCGCGAGGGTGGTCTTGCCCGAGGCCTCGGGCCCGAATATCTCCACCACCCTGCCCCTGGGCAGCCCGCCTATGCCCAGGGCCAGGTCCAGGCTCAGCGCGCCGGTGGGGATGACCGCTACGTCCAGCGCGGCCTCGTGGTCCCCCAGCCGCATTATGGAGCCCTTTCCGAACTGCTTCTCTATCTGGCCTATGGCCACTTCCAGGGCCTTGGCCCTGCCTTCGGTAGAGGTCATCTTGGCACCTCCTCCATTAAATTCGCCCGCGCTATAACGCGGCACGCAAACACCCGGACCCGACCCCGCAAACCACGCGCCTACCTATTGTGACCCGATTTTTTCCCGGGAACGCGGCCGGGCTATCCTCTCCCCCTGTAGACGATCCTCAGGTAGTCGAACTCCTTCAACAGGCTGTCGTAGGCCGCGGTGAACGCGTCTATCTTTTCCTCCAGGGCCCGAATCCCGTCCACATCGGCCTTCCAGGTCTTGCCAAAGGCCTCTATCAGGACGCGGGCCTCGGCCTCGTAGGCCTCCTTGGACTCCATCATCTTGTCAAAGGCCCTTAAGATGCTCCGGTTGCCGGGCGCGGCTAGGTATTCCAGCTCCTTGAACGCGGCAGCCTGCCTGTCGAAGTCCTCCATCTTCGCGAAGAACTCGTTCCTCTCGTCCGCCTGCTTCAGGAGGAAGAACCCGAAGAGTTCCTCCACCCCCTCGATGAAATCGGAGTGCATGAGCGAGAGCTTTATCGCGGCCAGGGTGTCCTTGTCCTCAATGAGATCTTCCTTGTAGTGCCTCTTCAGGAACTTCCGCATGAAACTGTCGTAGCGCCTGGTCACCCTGTCCACACCCCTCTCGAACCGGATGATCTGGGACTTGCACAGCTTTCTGCCGGCCTCCAGCGGGTCGAACATGCCGTACGCGGCAGCCTCCAGCTCCACCTTCGCCTTTAAGATGCTGTTGAACGGCGCGCTGAGCCCCTTGTGCTCGGGTCTCGCCAGGTCCACCGCGATTTTGAACACATCAACGAGCCTGTCGAACTCCCTCATCATGAGGTAATGGTCTTCCTTCTCTTCAATCTCCTTGAGGAGCACGTAGGCCATGGCCTCCTCAATGCCCTCCAGGAGCACAGCCTCCATGTGCCCGAGGAGCATTATGGCCTCTTCCAGCGTGGCCTCGTGGGCCATCGCCTGGGCCTCCTGCCTCTTCATTGTCATCTGTTTGAGCTGGGTGCACCCTGCCGCGAAAACAAAGACAAAACATACCAGAAGTGCTGTCAGCTTTCTTGCCATTACAAGCCCCTTTCTTCTATAAGTCCATGTATCTCTTATGGATAATCGTCATCGGACATTGCCGCGCATAACTCTTTGAGTCGTAGCATTATATTAAGACTACTACGTCTTTCCCAAGTGTCCCATCTTATAAAAACATGACGCAACTTTTTTTCGCTCACCCTTCCCCGCGCGCTTCGAGGGGAGCTACCGCGAGCCGGGTGTAGATAGCTCCTTGGGGCTTCAGATCACTTTTATACAACACCACTTCACTTACGTCAAAGCCCCCGAGCACCGGCGCGTCGATGCGGCCCAGCCACTTGGCCCAGGAGCCCCCGGACCTCTTCCCGCGGCCCAGGGTGAGGTGGGGGTGAAAGCCCTTCTTCTCCGGCTGGAACCCGAGGGGAACGAGGGACTCCTCCACGCTCTTCTGGAGGGCCACCAGCCCGTTGACGTCACCGGTGAGCCCCACCCACACGACCCTGGGCCTCTTGGGCGAGGGGAAGCACCCCAGCCCCTCGGGCACCAGGGTCATTGCAGAGTGGCCCTCGCTCGCGCGCTCGAGCGCGGCCGCGACCTCCTCGACCATGCCCTCTTCAATGTTGCCCAGAAACTTGAGCGTCAGGTGCATTCCCCGGGGCTTCACCCAGCGGATCTCCCCGGGGAGCTTTTTCCTGAGGTCGTCCTGGATGGCCGAGAGCCCCTCTTTTATCTCGTGAGGAATTTTCAG
>JARFUL010000215.1 GCA_029289015.1 Syntrophobacteria bacterium
CGCTCATGGGGGTCGACATCTCCCTCGGGGCGCGCATCAAGAGGCTCATCCTCTTCCACCACGAGCCCTCCTACTCCGACGACAAGCTCATGGAGATATACGACAAGACCCTTGACTACTACAACTCGGTCAGGGATGGCCGGGAGCTCATCATCCAGATGGCGGTGGAGGGGCTTGTCCTCGATCTGTGACCTGGCCGCGGCTTTTTGAGGTTTGGGCCAAAGATACGGTCGGACGCGTGAAAGCTTGAGAGAATATTCGAAGAGCCGTGAGCCGGACGCCGGCCTTCCCGACGGGCTCCTTCGGGAGGCGGTGGACGGCCTTTATATTTTGAGGCACCAGGGCCTCGAGCCCCTTACGGGGCTCAGCTACGGCGCGCTCACCCGCCACGGAGGGGTGAGCCCGCACCCCTGCGACAGTCTGAACCTGAGCTACAACACCCCAGACTCACCGGAAAACGTGAGGGAGAACCTCGAAAGGGTGAGGTCCGCTTTTAAGGCTGAGAAGCTCTTTTACTCCAGCCAGGTGCACGGGGAGAGCTTCTTCGTGGTGGAAGAGCTCGACGATGAGGTGCCCCAAGGCACGGACGGACTCTTCACCCGGGTTTCGGGCGCGGCCCTGCTCATAAAGATAGGGGACTGCCAGTCCATCGGCCTCTTCGATCCCGCAGCCCATGTCGCGGGCAACGTGCACACGGGCTGGCGGGGGCTGGTGCACAGCGTGCCCGCAAAGGCGGTGGAGTTCATGGCCCGAAACTTCGGCACCGACCCCAAGAGCCTCGTCGCGGCGGTCTCGCCTTCCCTGGGCCCGTGCTGCTTCGAGTTCAGGGGGTACGAGGAGCTCCTCGACCCCCAGCTCCACAGGTTCGTAAACGAGGACGCGATGTTCGACTTTTGGGCCGCGACGGAGAGCACCCTGATAGACGCGGGGCTAAGATCCGAAAACATCTTTTTCATGAAGGTCTGCACCCGGTGCTCCACCCACGACTTCTTCAGCTACCGGGCCCAGGGCGAAACCGGCAGGTTCGGCGCGGTGATAAAGCTTAACCCATGAGCGCGCGCGCATACATCAACGCAGAGGTAGTAAAAAACCTCGAGCTGGCCGAGGGTGCCTACCACCTGGTGGTGGACGCGGGGTCCGGTATGGAACCGGCCCGGCCGGGGCAGTTCGTCATGGTGCGGCCCAAAGAGGGGCTCGACCCGCTCCTCTCCAGGCCCTTCTCCATCCACGAGTTCGAGCCGCGCCGCATGGAGATTCTCTACCGGGTGGTGGGCCGGGGCACCGGGCTCCTGGCCCGGCTCGCACCTGGGCAGACCCTGAGCCTGATGGGCCCGCTGGGCCGGGGGTTCGACACCACAAACGAGAAGGTGCTCCTCGTGGCCGGGGGCATAGGCGTGGCCCCGTTTCTGTTTCTGGCCCGCAGGCTCTACGAGCAGGGAAACAGCCCCCATCTCCTCTTCGGCGCGAAGACAAAGGAGGAGCTGGTCCGGGTGGAGGAGCTCAGCGAGTTCTGCGCCGAGACCGTGGTGGTGACGGAGGACGGCTCCAGGGGCGAAAAGGGGCTGGTCACCGAGTATCTCGAAGCCGCGATAGCCAAAAACGGGGTCCAGAAGGTCTACGGCTGTGGCCCCGTTCCCATGATTCGGGCGGCCCTACGCATAATCGAGAGCCACGGGGTCCCCTTCTTCGTCTCCCTGGAGGAGGTAATGGGGTGCGGCGTGGGGGTCTGCCTGGGGTGCGCGGTGCCCAGGGCAGATGAGGGATACCTCCACCTGTGTAAAGACGGGCCGGTGCTCGACGCCAGGGAGGTAAAATGGTGAGTCTCGGGGTAAAGATAGCCGGGCTGAGCCTCAAGACCCCCCTCATGGCCGCTTCGGGAACCTTCGGGTACGGCGGGGAGCTTCTCCTCGCGGTGGGGGCCGAGAACCTGGGCGCGATCATCGTCAAGGGGATATCGCTCCTGCCCAGGGAGGGCAACCCTCCCCCCAGGCTCGCGGAGACCCCCTGCGGCCTGCTCAACTCCATCGGCCTGGAGAACGTGGGCGTGGACCGGTTCATCGAGGAGAAGCTGCCGTTTCTCAGGAAGCACGACGTGCCGGTCATAGTGAACATCCTGGGCGACACGGCAAACGAGTATAGAGACCTGGCCGAAAGGCTCGGCTCCGTGGATGGAATCGCGGGGCTAGAGGTGAACATCGGCTGCCCCAACGTGGAAGCCGGGGGCATGAGCTTCGGCACCGCGCCCGCGGCCTCGGCCCTGGTGACCGAAGCGGTCAGGTCGGTGTGGCCCGGGTTTCTCATGGTCAAGCTCACCCCCAACGTCACGGACATAACCGAGATAGCCCGGGCGGTGGAGGCCGCGGGCGCGGACTGCCTCAGCCTCATCAACACGGTGCGGGGCATGGCGGTGAACGTGGACACGAGAAAACCCAGGCTGAAAAACGTGATCGGCGGGCTCTCGGGCCCCGCGATAAAGCCCATTGCCCTCAGGATGGTCTATGAGACCTGGCGCGCGGTCAAGATCCCCGTGGTGGGGGTGGGGGGCATAACCTCGGCCCTGGACGCGCTGGAGTTTCTCATCGCGGGCGCGAGCGCGGTGCAGGTGGGCACCGCGAACCTGGTGCGCCCCACTGCCATAAGGGAGATCGCCCAGGGGCTGAGGGATTACCTCGCGAGCCGCGACATCCCGGACATCAACGACCTGGTGGGCAGCCTGATCCTTTGATGCTCCCGGGCTCCTCCCCTGCCAAAGAGCCATCTCTGGTCAACCAAATCCCCAGGGTTATTATGCCCTCCCCCCATAGGCTATTATGCCTATAGCCCCAAGGCTCTATTGCCCCTCCCTTTTTCGTTGACACATTCTTAACCATTAAATATATTTATTGAAAATGTTTGCCTCAAAAAAAACTTTCATTAATTTCTTGGGGAGTGTTTAGGTGAAACCTCTGTCGAAAAAGCAGAAAAAAACCCTTTCCGAGCGCTACGACGCGCTGTGGGGGCCCCGGCTCATGGAGTTCGGGTGGATCCTCGTCCCCCTGGTAATCTTCGAGCGGCAAAGGGAGCTGGGGCTCGACGCGGGGGACGTGAACATCCTCCTCCACCTCTTTATGAACTGGGCCCAGGACAACGGCCCCCCGGTCCTCTCCAAGCGGGCCATGGCCCAGAAGATGGGCGTGGACGTCTCCACGGTGAGGAGGAGGCTCGCGTCCCTGGAGCGCCGGGGGCTCATAACGCGGGAGGCCAGGTTCGACCCCCTTACCGGCCAGGGCGCCAACAGGTATCACCTGGACGGCCTCGTGCGCGCGGCCTCCCTCTATGCCGGGGTCCGAAAGGGGGCCCGGGAGGGTCCGAAGAGACCCTCCCCAAAAACAGCCCCAAGGCCGCCGGACATCGACCTGGTGAGGGGCCCGAGGGAGAGATGAAAGAGGGCCGAAGACAAAGGGAGTGGCTCGAGATAACCATCGAGGCCGAGGGGCTGGAGGAGGAGGCAGGCCTCTTTCTCTTTGAGATCACCGGCACAGGCGTGAAGGAGGAGCCCGGCAGGGTGGTGGGGTATTACCCCGGGGGAGAAGACCCCCGGCCCGTCATGGACGCGGTGGCCGGGTTTCTGGCCGATATGGGGAGAGGCGCGGCCACCTACGCAAGGGTGGAGGAGGAGGACTGGGCCCGCGCTTGGCGAAGCCTATTCAAGGCCGGGCCGGTATCGCCCAGGCTCTTTATCCGGCCCCCGGGCGACCCCGCTGAGGGGCCCGAGGGCTCAAAGGTCATAGAGATACGCCCGTCCAGGGCCTTTGGCACGGGCATCCACCCCACCACCAGGATGTGCCTCATCGCGCTGGACAGGCTCATGGGTGAGACCGCCTCCCCTTCGGTGCTCGACGTGGGCACCGGCTCCGGCATCCTGGCCATAGCCGCGGCCCTTTTGGGCGCTTCGGAGGTTGTGGCCATAGACGTGGACCCGGACGCGCTGGTGGTGGCCGGGGAGAACGTGGAGAGGAACCGGGTCGCGGGCGCAATCCGGCTCTCGGCCGCGCCTCTTTATGAGCTGACCGGGGAGTTTTCCCTGGTCTTGGCCAACCTCACCAAGGAGACCCTCATCGCTGAGGCCGGGCCTCTAGCGTCCCGGGTCGGCCCCGGGGGGAGGCTGGTGGCCGCGGGCATTCTGGAGGGCCAGGCCGATGAGGTGGAAGCCGCGTTTTCAAGCCTGGGCCTGACCCTGACCCAGACCCTCAGCCAGGACGAGTGGCGCACCCTGGTCCTCGGGAAGATTTGAGGCCCAAACGCACGAACTCCTTGTCATACGCCGGCGTTTTATGCTATCTGGATAGGTGCTGGACAACGCCTCAGCCCGAGGCGCTCTTGATACTGAAAGGAGGCGCATTAAGCAATGACCAACGAGGAAAAGAGGGCGCTGCGAGAGAAGCTCGAAGCCAAGGGAATCACTTGGGAAAAGGCGGAGGAGGAGATCAAGGTCCCCGCGCTATTGCTCAAGCTCTACTTCGATTCATGCGGGCCCATACCGCTCAGGATAGTCAAAGGCCTCAACCAGCTTGCGGAGTGAGGGTTTGGGATCCGAAAGTCCGAGGCACAGGCTCCTCCACCTTATTGCCACCCGCTGCTTCCAGTATGAGGAGGAGCCGGTCTTCAGGCTCGCGTCCGGGTCCCTGTCAAACTTCTACTTCAACCTCAAAAAGATCAGCCTGAACCCCGAGGGGATGCACCTTATCGGAAGGGTCCTCTTCGAGAGGGTGAAAGGGCTGAACATCAAGGGCGCGGGCGGCCTCACCCTGGGCGCAGACCCCCTTGCCTATGCCCTGGCCCATACCTCCTTTCTTGAGGGCCAGCCCATCGAGGCCTTTGTGGTGCGAAAGGAGCTCAAGGGGCACGGGGTCTCCTCGGGTATCGATGGAAACGTCTCCCCCGGCGACCGGGTCGCGGTGCTGGACGACGTGGTCACCACCGGCGGCTCCACCATCAAGGCGGTGGCCCGCGCCAAAGAGTTCGGCCTCGAGGTGGTGGCCGCGGTGATCCTGGTGGACCGGGAAGAGATGGACGGCATGGCGAACATCCAAAGGGAGGTGCCCGAGGCTTTTGCGCTGTTCACCAGGTCCGAGGTTATGGCCTTTTTGGGGAAAAAGGAAGGTTGAGGTCGGGATCAGTAGACAGTAATGTGCACCCCCTCTGAGATGCCATAGAACACGTCATTGCCGCTTGGGCCGCCGGCCAGGGTGAGGACACTGGCGACGTCGTTCACAGGATTGGGGTAGACGCTGTTGTCCGCGAAATAGGCCTCCATCACTATCTTGATGTTCCTGCAGTCGTTCTCTGCGGTGGTGTTGTAGACCTTCTGCCTGTACTTGCTGTACTGGGTTATCGCGAAAGCCGCGAGTATCCCCAGGATTCCGATCACCACCATCAGCTCTATCAGGGTGAACCCTCCGGTGCCTCGTAATCTTTTCAGCAATGGTCTTTCCTTCTCTTTACCCCTGGGAGCGGACCATTTTTTTCGGGCTGGCAGACAATTATCGTCATTGTCTGGCCCCAAGATGCGGTGCGGGCCCTGCTGGCCGCCCTTTGTGGGTTAGGCTGGACTCCCCCTGTGCTTTGTCCGGTTATGGCCTATGATAAGCGCCCGGAGCCGCCGAGGCCGCGGGCTGAGTGCTGACGCGAATCCCCCCTTATTCGGTTAGAGAACCCTATCCCTCAAGAAACCACATGCATTTATCGTACAAATTTCTTCCCCTTGCAAGCTGGAGCCCTGCCGGCTCACCGTATCTTCATGGTGGCTAAAGAGATAAGCGCCAGTATCCCGGCTATGATCCAGAGCCTTATGACCACCTTGGTCTCAGCCAGCCCGCGGTACTGGAGCGAGTGGTGGAGCGGCGCGCGGTAAAAGAGCCTCCTTCCCAGCCACCTCACCCCTATCTTGTCCTGGATCTGGGAGGTGAGCGCCTCCGCGAGAAAGAGCCCTCCCAGGATGGGGAACAAGAGCTCCTGCTTGAGTAGCACCGATATCGCGGCCAGGAGCCCTCCGATGGCCAGTGAGCCGGTGTCGCCCATGAACACCTGCGCGGGGTAGGAGTTGTACCACAGAAAGCCCAGGCCCGCGCCCACGAACGCGGAGCAGACCACCGTAAGCTCTCCCGCGCCTTTTAAAAACGCGTACTGGAGGTATTTGGAGTAGATCGCGTTCCCCATCACGTACCCGAAGACCCCCAGCACCAAAACCACGAAGATGGCCGGCATTATGGCCAGCCCGTCCAACCCGTCGGTGATGTTCACCGAGTTGGAGACCAGGATCACGAACAAGAAGACGAAGAGCCCGTAAAAGAGCCTGGAAGATAAAAGCGGCCTCTTCAGGAAGGGCGCGTGCAGGGTGGTCCACTCCGGCGCGGGCAGGGGCGAGAGCTGGCCCGTTATTGCGAACACGAACAAGAGCGCGAACATACCCTGCAAAACGAGCTTGGTTACCTCGGACATCCCCCTGTCCCCCGAGCCGCGCCTGGCCTTTTTCAGGTCGTCCATGAGACCTATCGCGCCGAACCACAAGAGGGGCACGATGGAGTACCAGACGTAGAGGCTCTTCAGGTTGCACCACAGCATCGCGGAGGCAAGCACCGCAAACGCGATCACCACCCCGCCCATGGTGGGGGTGCCCGCCTTGTCGAAGGAGGAGGGGATCCCGGTCTCCCTCGCGGCGTCCAGTATGGCCTTTCTCTGGAGCCTCCGGATAAAGGGGCTCATCACCAGAAAGGTGATGAGTATCGCGGACAGGGCCGCGGCTATGGACCGAAAGGAGATGTAGCCGAAGAGCCTGAAGAAGCCTAGCGCGTCGAAGCTCCTGTGGATATATAGGCCCAGGTGGTAGAGCACTACTCCTCCCCCTTTTCGATTTCCAGCGCGTCCATGAGCCTCCCGAAGGTCTTCTTTATGGAGAAATGCGGCCTGAAGTCCGTCGCGGTGAGGAGGAACCTGCGGGCCCCTTTCAAGAGCTCGCCTGAACCTTCAACCTCCCCCCGCTCCGCAAGGCCGATTATCCCGATAAGCGCGGCCTCCCTGAGCCGCCAGAGCCTCCTGTCGTAGAACCCGAGGAGCCTACTCAGCACCTCCGGGCCCCGGCCCACCCGGCCCAGCGCCCTGGCCGCGGCCTCCGCGACCTCGAAGTGACGGTCCTCCAAAAGTCCCATCAGGCCGTCCTGGACCTCCGGCTGCCTGGCAAAGCGATCCCCAAAGTGGGCCGCGGTGCGCGCGGCCTCGGCCCGCACCTCGTAGTAGGGGTCGCCGAAGGACTCGATGAGCGCGGCCTCCACCTCGTGGGTGAGCTTGTCCATCACCTTGAACGCGC
>JARFUL010000216.1 GCA_029289015.1 Syntrophobacteria bacterium
GCGTCCATCCGGTTGTCCATCCGAAGGGCCCAGTGGAGCGCGGCCCGGGCCCGCGGCTCGTCCGGGGGAAGGCTGAAAAGCTCCTTTAGCGCGCCAAGAACCGCGTCCTCGACCACCAGCTCTCTCTCCCAGCCGTCAAAGACCTTAAGGCCGTGGGGCAGCCCGCTCTCCAGGGGCGCTCCGGAGACGATCTTCTGGCAGAACCCGTGGAAGGTGGTGATGTTGAACAGCTCCCCGGACAAAAGAAGGTCCCTCTTTTCAGGGGAGGTCCCGTGGCGCATAAGGGCCTTGTGCGCCAGGCGGTGGAGCAGCTCGTGGTAGCCCCCCTCGGCCGGGGGCTCGCTCTGCCCGTGGGCCGCGGCCAGCGCGCCTATTACCCGCTGGGCCATCTGGGTCGCGGCCTTTTTGGTGAAGGTCAGCGCGAGGATGGACTCCGGGCTCTTCACCATTCCCAGGAGCCGGACGAACCGCGCGGTAAGGAGCGCGGTCTTGCCCGAGCCCGCGGGCGCCTCCACGATGAAGCTCTGCTGTGGGTCGAGCGCCCTCTCCCTGGCCGTCTGGTCCGCGAGCCTTTCCATCTCAGGCCTCCTCCACGGTCCAGACCCCGCACACCCCCGGGAGGTCGCAGTACATGCAGGGGTTGTGAGCGAGGCTCTTCTTTGGAAGGGGGTCCGGGCGGAAGTCGCCTGCAAGGAGGAGCGCACCCCTTTCTTCTATGAACTCCCTCCAGCGCGAAAGCGCTTCTTCCCAGCCCTCTTTGGGCTCGATTATCCTCGGGCTTCCCCCCTCCCTGAAGGTAAGGCGTATGTAGCCCACCCGGGTTCCGGGCCCGGGGAAGGGCAGTAGCCCCTCGGCCTGGGCCATAAGATAGAGGGGAAGCTGGGGCGCGGTGAGCTTCACCGTCACCTCGGGGGTTGTGGGCGCGCGGCCGGTCTTATAGTCCCAGAGCACGAAACTACCCCCTGGTCCCGCGTCTATCCTGTCCACCCGGCCCTTCACCGTGGTCCCGAGCCCGGGAAGGGACAGGTTTGAAAAGCTCTCTTCTTCGGACCGCCAGCTCCAGCCCTTCCCGCACCAGAGCCGCTCCTCTTCGAGCCACAGCTCAAGGAGCCCCGAGACCTCCCGGTCGCCCAGGAGCCTTCTCGCCTCAACCGCGAGCGCGGGGTCTTTTTCCCCGTTGAGCGCGTTCCTCTCCACCTCCTCCCTGAGAAGCGCGAGGCAGGCCTCGAAATCCCGGTCCGGGCTCAGCCCCTCTTCCCGGGCCCTGCGGGTGAAACCACGGAGTATCCGGTGGATGAGTATGCCCCGGTCCCTGGGATTTAGCCCCAGCGCGGCCCGGGGCAGGGGCGCGAGCCCGAGCAGTGCGGTGCCGAAGTAGCTGAAGGGGCAGGCCAGGAGGGTCTCCATCTCGCTTACGTAGAGCTCCCCCCGCGAGGTTTTCATGGGGCTGGGCTCCTCGTGCCTGAAGGTTCGGACCGGCCTGGGGCTTATCAGCCCCTGCCACCCGTTCCTCAGCCACCCGGCCCTGAGCCAGCCCCGGCCCGGCGCGGCCCAAAGATCCATCCGCTCTTCGCGCTCGTTTGGGGGCCAAAACCGCGAGGGGGCCGCGGGGTCGCTATTCACGGTCCTGGGCCTGGTGAGGATTATCTCATCCGCCATCGCGAGCCAGTTCGTGAAATCGGCCCCGGCCAGCAGGTGCCTCCCCAGGGGGTCCGTCTCCACGATGGACCTCTTCTCCCCGGGCAGCAGGAGCGGGTTCGACTCCGGCCTCGGGGGGAACTCCTCCGCGCTCATCCCCACCACATAGACCCGGTGGAAGTCCAGGCCCAGGGCCTCTATCCTGCCCAGCACCTGGAATCCAGCACTCTCCTCGGGCGCGGGGGCCATGCGTCGCTTTTCGAGCCCCTTCTTGAGCCACAGGTAGAACCCCTTGAGGTCACTCCTGTCCCCGGCCAGCACTGTTGCAAGCTCTTGTAGAAGCTCGAAGAGGTGCGCGCTGGCGACCTCGTCCTCCTCTCCCGCGGCAACGGGGAACCCGAGAGCCCCGTACGCGGCCTTAAGCGCGCCGGCCCACCGGGCAAAGGTCGCGCTCTTCCACGAGAGAAACGGAGCGAAGAGGTCTTCGATCTTTCGCCCCCCCGCGCTCTCTAGAGACTCCTTCAGGCCGCCCTTCCCTTTAAGGGAGGCCACCAGCCCGCGAAGCCCCGCGTTCAGGTTTTTCTCCCGCCACACGAGGTCCGCGGCCATGAGCCTCCTCTTCTCGGGCCAGGCCCCGAAGTAGGGGGACATCAGGAGCGCGAGGAGCTCCTCCCGCCTCTCCCCCAGGAGAGCGAACTCGAGGGGCAAAAGCCCCGCGCGCACCAGGGGGTGGAGGAGCGCGGGCCTGGGGGAGGAGACGTTGAAGGAGAGGGGTGAGCCGTCCGCGGGGAAAAGGGCCACCTCTTCAAGGGAGCTTTGGAACATGGGGTGGTATATCTCCTCCGAGGTGGTCACCACCCCGAGCCGGTGGTGCGGGTGCCCGGCCCCGTCCTCAAGAAGGTTTTCCACCACCCAGGCCACCTCCTGGTCCCTGTCCGGGAGCGCGACCGCGCTCGCGCGGGAAACATCGCCCGGGGGAAGCTCGTGTTTCACCGCGCCGGCCTTTTCCTTTAAAATATCCAAAAGGAGGGCCTCGGTCCTGGCCGCGGGCCTGAGCCCCGCGAGGACCAGCCTCTCCCTGAATTCGATCCTGCCGCTCCGGATGAGCTCCGCCACCTCCCGGGCCATATTGGCCGGATGGATAAGGCCCGCTTCGGACAGGAGCAGCCGGTAGGCAGAGACAGCCCTGTCTCGCCACAGGATTATCTCGGGGGGTTTGGGCCTTTCAAGGTCGAGGAGGTCGTTTCTGGCCAGGAGGCCGAAGGTCTTGTCCAAAAGGTCTGCTAAGCCGAGCCCCGCGGCCAGCTCCCCCGGAGGGTCCGCGTCCTCAACGGCCCTTGCCGCGAGGTTCAGCCTTTGAACCTGGGTCGCGGGGGCAAGCCGGGGCCAGGAGCCGAGATAGGTCCTGTTGAGCCAGGAGTTGAGGGAGAGCACCTCCCGCGGCCTCCACCCCTTTAGCCCCGAGGCCAGGCTCTTTTGCCTTACCAGGTGGCGCATCCTGCCCGCCAACCGGACGGTGGGGGTTATTACGACTCCCCCCTCGCCCGCGGCCTCAAGGGCCCGGCTCTGGAAGGAAAGGTTGTTCATGGGCTCCTAGTCGCCGCTGGTAAGGCGGGCCAGGAGGTCGTCGTCGAGGAGAAGGGTCGCGGCCTCGATGAGCCTCACCGCGGCAAGGAAGTCGTCTAGGTGGATCAGCCCCGCGGGGGAGTGCGCGTACCTCACCGGTATGCCCAGGACAGTGGTGGGAACGCCCCCGCTCTGAAGCTGGATGTGCCTCGCGTCGGTGGACCCCGACTTTCTCACCGCGACCTGGTGGGGTATGTTCTCCTCTCTGCAGAGATCGATGAGCCACCTGGTCAGGGGCCTGTGGGAGATCGCGCCGGGGTCGAACCACCGGATCTGGACCCCGCTACCCAGCGCGGCCTGGGGCTCGTCCTGGGAGAGCCTCTCCAGGTCGTCCGCGGGGGTGCCCTCCACCACCAGCGCGAGGTCCGGACTCGCGTTCCCCGCCAAGATGAACGCGCCCCTCGCGCCCACCTCCTCCTGCACTGTGCCCGCGGCCAAGACCGTGCCGGGAAACGCGCCCTCTCTCAGCCGGGTAAGGGCCGCGGCCATGGCCGCCAAACCGGCCCTGTCGTCCCAGGCCTTGTTCATCAGGACCTTTGGGCCGAGCCGCGTGAAGCACGGCTCCGGGGTCACCAGGTCCCCGAGCTGGACCCCCATTTCCAAGACCTCGTCCCTGTAGAGGCAGCCCACGTCCAAAAGGGTCTCCCGCGGCTCTTTTTCGGCCTCTTCCTTCGCGTGGTGAGGCGGCACCGTGGGCACAAGGCCCGTTACCTCCCCCCCGTCGGTGTGGACCACGAACCTGTGGGCCGCGAGCCGCGTGTCGGGCCAGCGGCCCAGGGGCTGGAGCCTGACCACGCCCCCCGCGGTGACGGAGCGGACCATGAACCCCACCTCGTCCAGGTGGGCCACCAGGAGGATCCTGGGGGAGTCGGC
>JARFUL010000217.1 GCA_029289015.1 Syntrophobacteria bacterium
GGCTTGCCGAGAGGCTCGAAGGGTCCGCGAGGTACGCTGTCCAGGAGAAGAGGGCTGACCTCACCCTGGCCGGCGCGCGTCTGCAGGACCCCACCTCCCGGCTCATGGACCTGAGGATCAGGTCTCTTTGGCTCTCGGACGGGCTGAAGGGCTCCCTCAACACGCGGCTTAAGTCCGCGTTGGAGAGGGCCGCGCGTGCTGACGAGCGGCTCAGGGAAGCCTCGCCCTCCGCGGGTCTGGCCCGGGCCAGGAGGTCCGCGGGAGACCTGGCCCACCGTCTTTTTGCCGCGGCCAGGAGCGCGCTGGGCCGAAACAGGGCGCGCCAGAGGGAGCTGGCCGCTCTCCTTACGGGGCTGAGCCCGCTCAAGGTCCTGGCCAGGGGCTACTCCATCACGCTGAGCCTACCGGAAAGGATGATCATCAAGGAGAGCCGCGAGGTGAAAGAGGGCGACAGCGTGGAGGTGGTGCTCTCCAGGGGTGCTCTCAGGTGCCGGGTCGCGGAGGTGAAGCAATGATCGCGCGCGCTCTCGCGTTCGTGTTCTTCGCGCTCCTTGCCGGGCCGGTGGGGGCCTCGCCCCTCGTCACCATAACCCCCCGAAACATTCCCCAGGGCGGGGTCGCGCTGGTGCGGGTGGCCTCGGACACGCCCCTTGGAGAAGCCAGCGCGGCCTGGTCCGGCCGCGGGGTGAGCCTCTTTCGCAGCGGGGAGGAGCTCCTCGGGCTCCTGGGGGTTGACGTCGAGATGAAGCCCGGAATGAGGTCCCTGAAGATAAGGGGGGCTTTCACGCGCGGCTCCGGCTTTGTGATCCAGACCTCGTTCAGGGTGGTGTCCAAAGAGTTTCCCGTGCAGAGGCTCACCCTGCCCAGCGCGATGGTTACCCCTCCCAAAAGGGTCCTGGGCAGGATACTGAAGGAGAAGAGGCTTCTTGACTCCATCTTTGCAAAAATCTCCTCCAGAAGATACTTTAGGGGTGGATTTACAAGGCCCGTGCCCGGGGTGATCACCTCCCCCTTCGGCACGAGGAGGATTCTCAACCGCCTTCCCCGTTCCCGCCACTCGGGCGTGGACATGAAGGCAGGGGAGGGGGACGAGGTCAGGTGCGCCAACTCAGGGGTGGTGGTCCTGGCCCAAGAGTTCTACTATTCAGGCAACGCGGTGATAATCGACCACGGCCTGGGGCTCTACTCCATGTACTTCCACCTCTCCCGCATCCTGGTGAAGGAGGGTGAGAGGGTGGAAAAGCGCACTCTTTTGGGGCTTGCCGGCGCGACGGGCCGCTCAACCGGCCCGCACCTGCACTTCGGCGTGCGGCTCACGGGCGCGAGGGTGGACCCCGAGCTTCTTCTCAAGCTAAAAGCGATCTAAGGAGGTGGCCATTGGCCGACAAGGGTGAAGGCAGAGGGGAGGGGCCGAACCTTGAGGAGTCCCTTGCAAGGCTCGAAGAGATAGTTGAGAGGCTCGAGTCCGGGGACGTCCCCCTGGAGGACGCGCTCAGCCTCTTTGAGGAGGGGGTGGGGATCATAAAGAGGGTGAGCCTGAAACTCGACGAGGCCGAAAAGAAGGTTGAGATGCTGGTAAAGACCGGCCTCAAGGCGGCCTCCGTCTCCCCCCAGGACGAAGAGAGCACCGATGAATCCTGAGCTCAAAACCTTCCTCGAGGAGAAGCGGGGCCTGGTGGACTCCTTCCTAGAAGGGTGGCTCCCCCGGGCTGAGGGTCCCCTCTCCGAAGTGGTGGAAGCGATGCGCTACTCCCTCTTCGCGGGGGGCAAGAGGCTCCGTCCCATCCTGTGCCTGGCCGCGGCCCAAACGGTGGGCGGGAGCGAAAAGGACGCGCTTCCCGCGGCGTGCGCGCTGGAGCTGATCCACACCTACTCCCTGATCCACGACGACCTGCCCGCGATGGACGACGACGACCTGAGAAGGGGCAAGCCGTCCAGCCACAAGGTCTTCGGCGAGGCCCAGGCCATTCTGGCCGGGGACGCGCTCCTCACCGAGGCCTTCAGCCTTCTGGCCGAGCTCCCGGAAAACATCGAAGCCCAGAGAGCGCTCCGGGTGATAAAGATAGTCTCCCGCGCGGCGGGCTACAGGGGAATGGTGGGCGGGCAGCACCTCGATCTTTGGCTGGAGACCCAAAAGCACGTTTCCCGGGATACCCTGGAGAGCACCCACTCCCTCAAGACCGGCGCGCTCATCTCGGCAAGCCTCGAGGCCGGCGCGGTGCTCGGCGGGGGAGGGGAGGCTGAGATTGAAACGCTGAAGCGTTACGGGCAAAAGGTGGGGCTCGCGTTCCAGGTCGCGGACGACATCCTGGACGTGGTGGGCACCACGGAGGAGCTGGGCAAGCCCGCGGGCTCCGACGAGGCGGGGGGCAAGGCCACCTATCCGGCCATAATGGGGCTCTCGGAGTCCCGAAACCTGGCCCTGAGGCTCGTGCAAGAGGCTGTGGAGGAGCTTAAAATTTTTGCTGACCGGGCCGAGCCCCTTCGGGGACTGGCCCTTTACATCGTTGAAAGGACGAACTAGGTGGATAGCGAGAAAAACCCCAAGGAATATAAACTCTTATCCCGCATCAACAGGCCCTCCGATCTGAGGAAGCTGGAGCTGCAGGAGCTTTTGGAGCTTGCCAGGGAGGTAAGGTCCATAATCATTGAGACCGTGGCCGAAAACGGGGGCCACCTCGCGCCGAACCTCGGCGCGGTGGAGCTTTCCATTGCGCTCCACTACGTGTTCGACGCGCCGGACGATATCATAATCTGGGACGTGGGGCACCAGAGCTACACCCACAAGCTCCTCACCGGAAGAAGGGACAGGTTCCACACCCTGCGCCTGGCCGGGGGGCTCTCCGGTTTCCCCAAGCGGTCCGAGTCGGTCTACGACCCCTTCGGCGCGGGCCACGCGTCAACCTCCATCTCCGCGTCCCTGGGTTTTGCCGCGGGAAGGGATATCGCGCAGAGGAAAAACAAGGTCGTAGCGGTGGTGGGGGACGGCTCCCTTACGGGCGGCCTGGCCTACGAGGGTCTCAACCAGGCGGGCCACCTGGGCAAGGACCTGGTGGTGGTGCTCAATGACAACGAGATGTCCATCTCCCCCAACGTGGGCGCGATGAGCTCCTTTCTGAGCAGGAAGCTCAGCACCAAGTACCTGGTCCGGCTGAGAAAGGAGCTGATCCAGTTTCTCGAGGCCATCCCGAGGATCGGGGTGGACATCAGGGAGCTGGTGAAGAAGGGAGAGTCCACCCTGAAGGTGCTTCTCAGCCCCTCCATGCTCTTCGAGGCGCTGAGATTGAACTACATAGGCCCCATCAAGGGCCACCGCATAGACAGGCTCATCGAGGCCTTTGAGAACAGCAAAAACTTCGAGGGCCCGGTCATTGTCCACGTGCTCACCACCAAGGGAAAGGGGTACAGGCCCGCGGAGGAGAACCCCGCGAAGTTCCACGGGGTGGGCTCCTTCGACATCTCCACGGGCGAGGCCGCGAAGTTCGCGTCCGGGCCCCCTTCCTACACCGAGGTCTTCGGAGAGGCCATGGTGGAGGTGGGGGCCAGGTATGATACGGTGGTGGGCATCACCGCCGCGATGCCCGACGGCACGGGGCTTTCCAGGTTCGCCAAGGTGTTCCCGGACAGGTTCTTCGACGTGGGCATTGCGGAGGAGCACGCGGTGACCTTTGCCGCGGGGCTGGCCGCGGCGGGGTTCAGGCCTGTGGTGGCCGTATACTCCACCTTCCTCCAGAGGGCCTACGACCAGATCATCCACGACGTGTGCCTGCAAAACCTGCCCGTGGTCTTCGCGATAGACCGGGGAGGGCTGGTGGGCGACGACGGCCCCACCCACCACGGGGTCTTCGACCTGAGCTTTCTCAGGACCGCGCCCAACCTCACCATCATGGCCCCCAAGGACGAGTCTGAACTCAGGTCCATGCTCCATTTCGCGGTGACCTTTGACGGGCCCATCGCGTTCCGCTATCCCAGGGGGTGCGGCACCGGCGTGGACTACAGGTCCGTGCTCATCCCCCTTCAGCCCGGCAGGGGCGAGGTTTTAAGGGAAGGGGAGGACATTCTCATGCTGGCCCTGGGCCAGGGGGTGCCCCACGCGCTTGAAGCCGCGGACATGCTGGAGGGGGAGGGGGTCTCGGCCGCGGTGGTGAACTGCCGGTTCCTCAAGCCCCTTGACCGCGACCTGATACTCTCCCTTTGCCAAGAGATTCCCAGGGTGGTCACAGTGGAGGAGAACGCGCTCATCGGCGGGTTCGGCTCCTCGGTCGCGGAGCTTCTCATGGACTCCGGGGTCTCAGGGGTGAGGCTCAAGAGGGTCGGGATACCCGACAGGTTCATTGAGCACGGCTCCCAGGCCCAGCTCAGGGACCTCATCGGCATAGACTCAAGGGGCGTTTTTCGCGCGGCAAAGGAGCTCCTGGAGTAACTTTGAGCAGCTCCCGGAGGGCTCCCGTGAACCGCGCTTTTTTGCCAAACCTGATGCTCACCGATAGTTGAGCCGGGCTTGAATACCAACGTGAAGAAGGTCAGGCTGGACAGGCTCCTGGTGGAAAGGGGCCTGGCCGCAACGAGGCCCAGGGCCAAGGCCCTCATTATGGCCGGAAGGGTCATGGTCCGCGGCCTAAGGGTGGACAAGGCCGGCACCCCAGTCCCCCAAAACGCCCGGATTACCCTCAAGGAAAAGGACCATCCATTCGTCTCCCGGGGAGGGCTCAAGCTCAAGGCCGCGCTAGATGGTTTCGGGGTCGAGGTGGCTGAAAAGACCGCAATGGACGTGGGCGCGTCCACAGGCGGGTTCACCGACTGCCTCTTGACCTATGGCGCGAAAAGGGTCTATGCAATAGACACCGGCTACGGCAAGATAGCGCTCAAGCTGCGGGACGACCCCAGGGTCGTCTTGTTCGAGCGGACCAACATCCGCCACCTCGAAAAGGAACGGATCCCCGAGGAGGTGGACCTTATCGCGATAGACACCTCCTTCATCTCCCTTACCATAGTCATCCCCGCGGTGCTAAAATTCCTGAAGCCCAAGGGGGAGATCGTTGCGCTCATAAAGCCCCAGTTTGAGTTGGAAAAGGGCCAGGTGGGAAAGCGCGGGATCGTGAGGGACGAGGGGCTGAGAGCGGCCGCGGTGGAAAAGGTGGTGGATTTTTCCAGAGAGATCGGCCTTACGGTATTGGACACCATGGAGTGTCCAATCCACGGGGCTAAGGGGAATGTTGAGTATTTTCTTTGGGCAAAGAAATAGAGGAGATTTGTTAAATGATTGATAAAAATATTAATGAAATAAAATAACAAACTGGCAGGCCGAGAATCTTTTCCTTATCGAAACAACTGGTGTTTGACCTGACACAAATGTTCACTAAGTATTGAAAAGAACTTAGATAAATGAAACTGCTAG
>JARFUL010000218.1 GCA_029289015.1 Syntrophobacteria bacterium
GCCCGGAGATGAAGATGGTCGTGCCGCTCATGAACTGCAGCAGCGCCCAGATGCCCAGAAAGAAGAACGCGGGCAGCTCCACAATGGGAAAGAAGAAGAACGCGGGGATCAGCGTCAGGACCCTGGCCTTGGGATAGAGGATGAAGTACGCGCCCATCACCGCGGCCACAGCGCCCGAAGCGCCCACCACCGGCACGGGGGAGCGGTAGTTGGTCAAGAGGTGGAACAGGCCGGCCAGAATTCCGCCCCCGATGTACAGCATGAGGTAGCGCAGGTGGCCCAGGTGGTCCTCCACGTTGTCCCCGAAGATCCAGAGAATCCACATGTTGCCCAAGAGGTGCAGGAAGCCGCCGTGGAGAAACATGGAGGTGAGGAAGGGGTAGGCCTGGTCGAGGAGGGACAGACGCTGGGAGATTATAAGGTCGGAGTAGTGGTTGGGAACCAGCCCGAACTTGAAGAAGACCCCGGCATGGTCGCCTCCCGCGGCCACCTGGAGCAAAAAGACCGCCGCGTTGACAGCGATGATCCCAACGGTCACCACACAGCGTCTTGAAGCGGGGATATTGTCCTTTAGCGGTATCATTATTGGTTATGAATTTTACCCCATGCCCTCCGGGGTAGCAAGACGATTGGGACCGTGGTCCAAAGGGGCCTGCGGGTGAAAAAAGACATTTTTCCCATTTGCCGGTATAATCTATCTTGATCAAACTCGAAAAACCGGCGGGGCTTAGCTCTGGCTGATAGGCCCTCTGCGCGGAGTCGGATAATCCAGGTTTCCGGGAAGAATAGAGGGGCTCCGGAAAAAACGGAGGTTATGTTGATGGACCCAAGCATGTTACTGATCCGGCCGGTGGAATCGTGGTGGGCGTAGGGGCCTCGTTCTCGGGGCTGGGGGGCGGTTTTCTCATGGTTCCCCTGCTCCTGTTTTTGGGATACAGTGCGCAAAAGGCCGTGGGCACCTCGTTTTTGGGTATCCTGGTGATATCCATCTCCGCGCTCGTTGCGCACAACAGGCTGGCCAACGTTGACTATAAGACAGGGATACTGTTGGGGGTGGGCGGCATCATCGGCGCGCAGATAGGCGCGCGCCTTGTGGAGCACGTGTCCACCGCGAGCTTCAAGAAGATATTTTCCGTGATCCTTGTGGGGCTGGCCGCGTACCTGTTCTTCAACAAGTAGCGCGCGACGCGGCCGGTATCAATGGTGTAAGAGAGGCAATGGCGGAGAGCTCAAAAGTCTATGACGTGATCGTGGTGGGGGGCGGGCACGCGGGGTGCGAGGCCGCGCGCGCGGCAGCCAGGATGGGCATGGAGACCCTTCTTCTTTCCATCCATCTCGATTCCATCGCGCATATGCCCTGCTCGCCCTCCATCGGCGGGCTGGGCAAGGGCCAGCTGGTGAAGGAGGTGGACGCGCTGGGGGGGGTCATGGCCCGGGTGGCCGATCTCTCCGCGATCCAGTACCGGCTTCTCAACACCTCCAAGGGGTCCGCGGTCCAGGGATCGCGCACCCAGAACGACAAGACGGTCTATTCCCACACCATGAAGGCCATTTTGGAGGGGGTGGACCGGCTGGCCATCAAGCAGACCCTGGTGGAGGACCTCCTGGTGGACTCAGAGAGGGTCATGGGGGTCCGGGACCACCTGGGCGTGGAGTTCTACGCGAAGACGGTGGTCATGACCACCGGCACCTTCTTGAGCGGCCTGGTCCACATAGGGGAGCACAGAATACGCGCGGGAAGGGCCTGGGAGATGCCCGCCTACGGCCTGGCCCAGAGCCTGGTGGGCCTCGGCTTCTCCATGGGCAGGATGAAGACCGGCACGCCGCCCAGGCTGAGGAGCTCCACCATAGACTTCTCCAGGTTCTCGGAGCAGGGAGGCGACGAGGAGCTCCGGCCCTTCTCCATGTTCACCGAGAAGATGCCGCTCAGGCAGGTCCCCTGCTTCATAGGGAGGACCTCGCCCGAGACCCTTGAGATAATACGCAAGAACATCCAGCACTCGCCGCTCTACTCCGGCGCGATAAAGGGGGTGCCTGCCAGGTACTGCCCCTCCCTCGAAGACAAGGTCATGCGTTTCCCCGAAAAGGAGGGCCACCGGATAATCCTCGAACCCGAGGGGCTCGAGACCGAGGAGATCTACGCGTCGGGGCTGGGCAACTCTCTGCCCTATGAGATCCAGGTCAGGCTGGTGCGGTCCGTGCCGGGTTTGGAACAGGCCCAGATCATGCGGCCCGCGTACGCGATCGAGTACGACTTCGTGCGGCCCACCCAGCTTCGGCCCACCCTGGAGACAAGGCCCGTGTCCGGGCTCTTCTTCGCGGGGCAGATAAACGGCACCTCGGGCTACGAGGAGGCCGCGGCCCAGGGTCTTCTCGCGGGGATAAACGCCGCGCTCAAGGCCCGGGGGGAGGGGCCCTTCACCCTGGACAGGTCCCAGGCCTACCTCGGGGTCATGGTGGACGATCTGGTGACCAGGGGCACGGAGGAGCCCTACCGGATGTTCACCTCCCGGGCCGAGTACCGCCTGCTTCTCCGGGAGGACAACGCGGACGAGAGGCTCCTCGAGTTCGGGGTCAACTTCGGCCTCCACCACCCCAAAACCCTGGCTGAACTCAAAGAGCGCCAGGGGATGGTCAAGGATGAGGTGATGCGCCTCAAGACCGTGACCGTGACACCGTCGGACGCGGTGAACGAGGTCTTGGCCGGGGTGGGCTCAAAGCCCCTGAGCAAGCCCTCCTCCCTGGATAAGATACTAAAGAGGCCCGGGGTGGGCTACCCTGAGGTAGAGCGGATCGAGGGCGCCCCCTCACCGCTGCCCCAGGAGGTGATACGGCAGGTGGTGACCCGGGTGAAGTACGAGGGATACGTCAGGCGCCAGGAGGCGGAGGCCGCCAGGTTCCGCAACCTGGAAAGGGTAAGGATACCTGAGGAGTTCGACTATGCCGGGATACCCGGGCTCAGGGCGGAGCTGAAGGAGAAGCTAAAGCATATCCGCCCCGCGTCCCTGGGCCAGGCCTCCCGGATCCCCGGCATGACCCCCGCCGCGCTCGCGGTGCTCATGGTCTGGGTGAAGAGGCAGGCCGGATGATCCTGGGCCATTGGCCCTCTTTCGCTCCTGTCCCTTCGGGCCAGGAGGGGGGCCTGAATCATAAGCAGAACTGGAAACGTAGCGCGTTAGCGCTACCTGAGGGACGTCGTCCCTTTCTATCTACCGCACCGTTAGGTGCCCGCGCGGTTGGGTGCTAGTTCCTCAGTCTCTCCTCCCACATCTCTCTTTGCATCTGTTGGGACCAGACCTTCTTGAACCTGCCCCTTTTTTTGGCCTCGAACTTTTCCACCAGCATGGCCTGGCCGTTTACATCGCCGGTGACCCTTACGGTCTCCCCGATATACCTGGCCTTCATGGCCATCTCCTTCTTATCTCTCCGTTTGACGCGGCTAGATACGCTCTATCTTTAGCATTCCGTAGATTTTGGCCCTGGGAATCTCCACCGGCCGCGGGAGGGTCTTCTCACCCAAGGGACTTGAGCTTCGCCTTGATCCTGGCGCGGGCATCCTCGGGCAGCGCGGCGGTCATGCATCCGTGTGGGTCGCCAGGGCGCGTGAACATCGCAGAGATCTCGCTGAGGAGCTTCAACTGGCTCTCGAATTCCGCGCAGCCCGCACACTTTTCCAGGTGCACGCGGAGCGCGCTCCTCTGCTGGGGCGCGAGTTCACGGTCCATTGACTCGGACACCAGCCTTGAGAATACTTTACATGAACGCATGGGCATCAAATCGTCCGTCGGGAAATTGAAATCGTCACCGCTTGAGGTTCCGTTTGGGTACCGAGTGTGTCTGCAATCTCATGTATATTAGACTTACATCTGATTCAGGCCTTACACCCGATTGGTCATGTTGGAGCGCACCAAGGACAAAGGGCCTGATTTTACGGCCCTTTTCGCGCTGCGGTTATGTAATGGCAGGGGACAGCCCGGGAAAAACGGGGGTGCTCAAGCCACAAGGGACATCTTTATCCGTTCCCGGGCCTCTTCCGAGAGGGTGGCCTCGGGCATCAACTCCATGGAGTCCACCGCGTCCAGGAACATGCCGGAGGCCCGAACCAGTTCACCTCCAGGCATCTCCTCAGAAGAGTCCTGTCCCTTCAGCGCGGCCAGGAAGGCCTCCTGCACCGCCTCCTCGGCCAGATAACGCTTCCTGAGGCGGACCA
>JARFUL010000219.1 GCA_029289015.1 Syntrophobacteria bacterium
CGATAAGCGCGGAGAGCGCCATGGCCTTGCCCATGAAAACCGGGGCTATGAGAATCGCGGACAGGCTCGCGCCCAGAAGGCCCGTGCCCACCACCTCTCCCAGGGCCGCGACGTAGATATTCCTGGTGAGGTTGAAGCCGAGCCCGGCCAGAAACGCGCCGATCATGCCGCCGGGAAACGCGAGAAGGGTGCCGATCCCCAGAAGGTTCCTGATGAGGCCCGCGCCAAAGGCCACGCTGAGCGCGTAGAGCGGCCCGATGATGACCCCGGCTATGACGTTTATCATGTGCTGCGCGGGAAAGACCTTGGCCACCCCCACGGGGATGAAGAGGGGGGAGAGCGCCACCGCGAGCGCGGTGAGCACCACCGAGTAGGCCACCTTTTTGGCGCTGGGCATGGGTCTTGACGCGCTGGTGTTCTCTCCCGGCACGGCCCCCTAGCCCTCCTCGTTCATGAGCACATTCATGTGGCCCAGCACCGATTCCCGGAGCGCGGCCAGGTTGTAGCCCCCCTCCAGCACGGATACGAGCCTCTTTTTGGCATGTTTGTCCGAGATCCTCTTCACGCGGCGGGTCATCTCCGCGTAGCCCTGCTCCGTGAGGTCTATGTGGGCCAGGGGGTCGGCCCGGTGCGCGTCGAACCCCGCGGACACGAACACGAACTGGGGCTCAAACCCTTCCATCACCTCCTCGACCCTGTCCATGGCCGCGAGATACTCATCGTTGCCCGCGCCGGGCGGCATGGGAAAGTTGAGGGTGTAGCCCTCGCCCGGGCCCTTTCCGGTCTCCGTGGCCCTGCCCGTCCCAGGATAGCAGGAACTCGGGTCCTCGTGGAGGCTTATGTAGAAGACCGTGGGGTCATCCTCGAAGAGGTGCTGGGTGCCGTTGCCGTGGTGCACGTCCCAGTCGAGGATCATCACCCTTTCGATGCCGTGCTCTTTCTGCGCGTACCTCGCGGCTATGGCCACGTTGTTGAAAAAGCAGAACCCCATGGCCCTCGCCCTCTCCGCGTGGTGCCCCGGGGGCCGGACCGCGACGAAGCAGTTGTCCACCTTACCGGCCATCACCGCGTCCACGGCCGCGAGCACGCCCCCCACCGCATAGAGCGCGGAGTTGAAGGTGGACGGGCTCACCGGGCAGTCCGGGGTGTCCAGGAAGGCGACCCCGGACTCGGACGCCCTCTTCACCCTTTCTATATGGCTCTTGTCGTGGCACAGCTCGATAACCGATCTTTCGGCCGGAAAGGCCTCAATCTGCACAACGCGCTCGAAAATTCCGTTTTCCCTGAAGGCCTCCAAAAGCGCGCTCAGCCTCTCGGCCCTCTCCGGGTGGTAGAGGCCGGTGTCATGCTCGAGGTATATCTTGTTGAAGACGAATCCGGTTCTTGACATTAACAACTCCCTGTGAACTTCCCCAAAGCTTGGGTTAAGCCTTTTCAGAGCGATGGTCTCTGATAACACTTTCAAAGGGGATTTTAAAGGAAAATTGCATATAATGCCCCAAGCTCGCTAAACCATTGACATAATAAAACGGGTGAAGCTAGTATAATACTCCATTCCGGGGAGAAGGAGGAAGGGTGAAGCTCCTTATGTTCTATGCCCGCGAATTCTGGTTCTCCCCCTATGAGAAGGTCCTTGAGGGCGTGGATGACGCGCGCAAAGGCCAGGGATTCGAAGACGCGGCCGTCATCTTCTACCAGGGGGAGTCCCAGGACCAGGAGAACCGGAGCGGGGTGCTGAAGAAGTTCCTGAAGAACGTCAAGTGGTTCGCGAGGAAGTTCGGCACCGAAAAGGTGGTGCTTCATTCCTTCAACCACCTCTCGTCGAGCAAGGCGGAGCCCCTCTTCGTCCAAGCCCTGGTGGGGGAGGTGGAGGAGAGGCTGAAGAACGTGGGTTTTTCGGTGGCCAAGACCCCTTACGGGTATCTGAACGAGTGGAAGATACACGTGCCCGGCCAGTCGCTGGCCAGGGTCTTCAAGGAATTTTAACCCCAAAGGGCTACGCCGCGTGACGCGGGCCCTTGTGAGGCTGGGAACCCAAGATGGACAAGGAGCGGTTGAGTCTGGAGCACAAGGGGTCCATTGATGCGATCCTAAACGGCCTGTCCCGGGCCATGAGCGCGCTCAGGGAGAGGTTCAATCGCCACAAAGGGGGGAGCGAAACCCTGGACGCGTCACCCCTCCTCGAGCTCGAAACCGTGGGCGAGTGCATAGACGAGCTCGCGTCCGGGGCCGACCCGTCCTCCGGCCTTTTCGCCCTCTCCCAGGAGCTCCGGGAACTCAAGGGGTGCGTGGAGGGGCTGGCAGGGCCCATAAAGACCAAGATCGAGGACAACGTCCTGTTTACCGCGGACGCGGCCAAGGAGATAAACTATCTTTTCATCAACATTGCCGGCCTCATCGAGACCACCCTGAACTGCCTCGTCTCCCCCAACAGCTTCCTGGTCAAGTACGTGGGCGAGGAGGGGGGGCATATCCTGTCCCAGCTTCAGGGGTTCGTGGACAGCCACAACGAGAGGGTCAAGAAGGGCCGCTGCCGCCCGGAGTCGAGCCATATCTACACCTCCATGGCGGATTTTTTGGGCTGCCTCCTGAACGCGGTCCTGGCTATCAACAAGAGATGCCTCTAGGAAGAGCGGTCCTTTGGTAATAGACAGCCACATCCACTGCGGCAGCCTCAAGCACCGCCTGCCCTACGAGATGATAAAACCCCTCCTCCACCAGGCCGGGTGCCGGGGCGCGTCCCTCTTCGCGCCGGTGGAAGACATCTATGACAGGTACAACCCCAACTTTGTGGACAACGACCACTGGCGGGAGAACCGGAGGCTGGCCAACGAGTACCTGCTGGATGTGGCCCGGTCCGCGGACCTCACGATCTTTCCCTACTTCTTCGTGTGGAACGACTTCGCGTACGAGGAGCTGGACCTGGGATTCAGGGGCGTAAAGTGGCACCGCCACGACTACGAGCCCGTATACCACTACCACGACCCCCGCTGCGCCAAGACCATCGAGAGGATCGTGGAGCTCTCCCTTCCCATCGTGCTGGAGGAGTCCTACAGGAACACCCTCATGTTCATGTTCGAGCTCGCCAGAGAGGCCACGGTGATCATCCCTCACATGGGAGGCCTCAACGGCGGCTACCGTCCCCTGGAGAGCGCGGGGGTGTTCAAGCGGGAGCGCGTCTACGCGGACACCGCGCTCGCGTCCACCTACGAGATGCGCCACTTCCTCGACAACTACGGCCCCGCGAGGCTCATCTTCGGCTCCGACTTTCCCTTCAGCACCCCGAGATACGAGCTGGACAAGGTCTTGAGCCTCAACCTCCCGGAGGAGGACCTGGGGCTCGTGACCTCCGGCAACATCCTCAGGCTCATAGGTGACGCGGGATAGTCCCTTTCGGGGGACGAACCCAAAACCGCGCTCATTCATCCATGCCCTCTCGCAAGCCCGGATATATGCGCCGCGCCGCGGTCTCAAGCCCTGGAGATGGGTTGAAAATTTTAGCTTGGGATTGGATTTTCCCTTGACACCCGCGCCCTTGCGGGTTAATGTTATTGCGACTCACTCATATTAGTGTGATATATAGAGAACCTCCCGGCAAAAATTTATATGGAACGTATTTTGCGTATTGACTTTAGACAATGAATCGGGTTATTGATAATCAAGTTCAATTATGTTGGGGCGGGTTGGGACCGCGCGATACTGCTCAACGCGCCGCGAAATTCGCTTTCCGGGAGGACAGAAGCATGGCCATAACCAGGCTCAACCTGCTAAACGAGGGAGACAGGGGCAAGATTCTCAGGGTCCGGGGCCGCGGGGAGATCAACCGCAGGCTCAGGGACATGGGGGTCAAGCCCGGTGTTGAGGTGGAGGTGGAGGGAAGAGCCACCCTCGGCGACCCCATGGCGGTGAAGATAATGGGCTACCGGCTCAGCCTCAGGGCGAATGAGGCGGAGCAGGTGGAGGTGGAGCTGGCCGACGGGGACACAGAGTAAACCCGGGAAAGAATAGATGGAACCTCAGGCGACCATAGCCCTTACAGGAAACCCCAACGCGGGCAAGACCACGGTGTTCAACGCGCTCACCGGCGCGAGGCAGCACGTGGCCAACTACCCCGGGGTCACGGTGGAGAAGAAGTGGGGCAGCCTCTCCCGGAACGGCCTGGAGGCCAAGGTGGTGGACCTGCCCGGCACCTATTCCCTCACCGCGTACTCCCTCGATGAGGTGGTGGCCCGCAACTTCGTGGTGCACGAGAAGCCCGAGGTGGTGGTGGACGTGGTGGACGCGTCCAACCTGGAGAGGAACCTCTACCTCGCGCTTCAGCTCATCGAGATGAAGGCCAACCTGGTCATCGCGCTCAACATGATGGACAACGCGAAGGCCCGGGGGTTCAGGATAGACACGGGGAAGCTCTCGGAGCTCCTGGGGGTGCCGGTGGTGCCCATGGTGGCCAAGAAGGGCGAGGGCGTGACGGAGCTCATAGAGACCATGAGGGCGGTGGTCCAGGGAGAGATTACCCCCGCACCGGCAAAGATCTCCTACGGCGCGGAAATGGACGACGCGGTGACAAAACTCTCCGACATAATCGCGAGCGACGAGAGCCTCGAATCCCGCTACCCCGCGAAATGGCTGGCCATAAAGCTCCTGGAGCAGGACGAGGAGCTCCTGGAGGAGATCCAGGACTCCCCCCGCAAAGAGGAGATCCTCGAGGTGGTGAACGGCGCGGACGCGCGCATGGACAAGATCTACGGCGAGCTGCCGGAGAACATCATAAGCGACTTCAGGTTCGGCTTCATAAGCGCGCTCTGCCGCAAGTCCGTAAAAAAGGTCACCCACGAGCGCCGCACCATCACCGACAAGATAGACAAGGTGGTGATCAACCGGGCCCTGGGGCCTGTCATACTCTTCGCAATACTCTACGGTATCTACCAGTTCGTGTTCTGGATCTCGGACGCGCCGGTGGAGTGGTTCGAAACGTTCTTCGGCTGGCTCGGACACTTGGCGGAGTCCATTTTGCCCGACGGGCTGGTGAAGTCCCTCGTGGTCTCCGGAATCATAGACGGGGTGGGCGGCGTTTTGGGGTTCGTGCCCATAATCCTCTTCATGTTCTTCGCGATCGCGATCCTGGAGGACTCCGGCTACATGGCCCGCATAGCCTTTATCATGGACAGGGCGCTGAAGTTCTTCGGGCTCCACGGAAACTCCGTGCTCGCGCTCATCGTGGCCGGGGGCATCTCCGGAGGATGCGCGGTGCCCGGGGTCATGGCCGCGAGGACCCTCAAGAGCTCCAAGGAGCGCCTCGCCACCATCCTCGTCGCGCCCTTCATGAACTGCGGGGCCAAGCTCCCCGTATACGTGCTTTTCATAGGCGCGTTCTTCGCGTCCAAAAAGGGCGAGATGATGTTCCTCCTCACCCTGATCTCATGGTCCCTGGCCCTTATGGCCGCGTGGATACTCAGAAAAACTATACTCAAGGGGCCCTCCGCGCCCTTTGTCATGGAGCTTCCCCCCTACAGGCTGCCCACCCTGAAGGGGCTTCTGATCCACTCCTGGGAGCGGACCTGGATGTACGTGAGGAAGGCGGGCACCGTGATTCTGGCCATATCCGTGCTTCTGTGGGCGCTGATGACCTTCCCCCGGATGGATGGAGCCGACCTGGCCCGGTACAAGACCCAGGAGGCCAGGGCCACGGCCATGCTGAAGCACTCCATCGCGGGCCGGATAGGCACCGGGATGGAGACCCTCACCAGGCCCCTGGGCTTCGACTACCGCACCAACATCGCGCTCATCGGCGGGTTCGCGGCCAAGGAGGTGGTGGTGGCCACCCTGGGCACCGCGTACTCCCTGGGCGAGGTGAACCCGGAGGGGACGGACAGCCTGAGCCAGCGGCTGGCCAGGGAGCCGGGCTTCAGCCCGCTGAAGGGTTTCGCGCTGATGCTCTTCGTGATGCTCTACTCCCCCTGCCTGGTCACGGTCGCGGTGATGAAGAAGGAGACGGGCGGCTGGAAGTGGCCGCTGTTCGCGATGGTCCACGCGACCGCGCTGGCCTATCTCGTGGCCCTGGTGGTGGTGCAGGGGGGAAGGCTCCTTGGGCTGGGATAGCCTTTTGACATCGGAGACAGCCGGGACGCGGCCCCACAGATGGACGGTCCCGGAGATATATCGGGAGCTCTAAGGATATGCTGGAGACCATAGTGGTGGTCGCGGCGGTTGCTGCCGCGATGCTATACGTGGGCCGGAGGCTCAAGACGCGGCTCACCCTCCTCAGGGAGGGGCCCGGGACCCCCTCGCCGGGGTGCCAGGGGTGCGCGAGCTGCTCCGAGGAGCCCTCCCAGGGGAAAACCGGAGAGGACCGCGGCCCCCTTGAGGCCTCTTCAGCGGACCCTGAAGGGTGTTCTGGAGAATGCGAGGGTAGCGCCTAGAAGGGAATGTCGTCGCCGGTCTCAGGCGGAGGGGGAATGTCCGACTCTTTCTCAGAGTCGGCGACCTCGCCCTTTCTGTCCAGCATCTTCATCTCCCGGGCCACCACCTCGGTGGTGTAGCGCTTTTGACCGTCCTGGCCCTCCCAGGACCTGGTCTGCAGCCGCCCCTCTATGAAGACCCGGGAGCCCTTCTTCAGATACTCCCCGCAGATCTCCCCGAGGCGGCCGAACGCGACCACCCGGTGCCACTCGGTCCTCTCCTGGCGCTCGCCTTCCCTGTTGGTCCAGACCTCGCTCGTGGCCATCCGGAAGTTGGCCACAGCAGCGCCGTCCGCGGTATACCTGATCTCCGGAGCCACCCCGAGATTGCCTATGAGAAAAACCTTGTTAACCATAGCTTATTCCTGCCCTAAGTGTTAGCCCGGCTGTACTTCTGTTGACTTTTACCACAAAGTTGGCTCCAAGGTAAAGGGAATGGACGGATTTATCCTTGGGCCGGGCCGTCATGCACCCAGGCCCGCGGCCCGGGCTCGCCCGGGCATAGGCAAAAGCGGCTTTCCAGGTTGACTTGAGCCGTCTTCGCCTCTAGAATTCCAGGAAATTCCCTTTAACACTTTTTGGGGTGGGCGAGACGATGCCGCTCTCTTTGTTCAAACTCTTTTTACAGGTCTTAACCGTGTTCTTCTCCACGATGACCATCATCGTGCTCTACCTCACCGGCAGCAGGGAGAAGGCCCAGGTAATGGTCCGGATCTGGGCGAAGGTGGTGCTCAAGGTCTCGAGGGTAAAGCTGGTGGTCAAGGGGCTGGAAAAGGTTCAGAATCGCATGCCGTGCCTGTTTTTATCCAACCATTCCAGCCAGTTCGACATCTTCGCCATCGTGGCCGCGCTCCCATTCCACTTCGGGTTTCTGGCCAAGGAGGATCTCTTCGAGGTCCCGGTCTTCGGGGAGGCCATGCTCAGGCTGCGCAACCTCCCCATAATCCGGGAGGACAAGCGCAAGGCCCTTGCCACCATAAAGAAGGCCATAAGTAACGTGAAAAACGGGACCAACATGGTGATCTACCCGGAGGGGACCCGCTCCACCACGGGAGTGCTCCTCCCGTTCAAGCCCGGCGCGTTCCACATCGCGGTGGGAACCGGAAGGCCCGTGGTGCCGGTGGCCATATCCGGGGCCTATAAGGTGCAGCCCCGGGAGGACGTGGCCCCCAGGCCCGGGACCATCCAGGTAAGGATAATGGAGCCCATAGACACTGCTCAGTTCGGCAGGAGGGACAAGGTAAAGCTTCGGGAGCTGGTCTACGCGCGCATCAAGGACGCGCTCGCGAGGGCAGAGGATGGTTGAGCACCGCGCCGCGGCCTTTTCCCGGGCCCAGGCAGGTGGTATTGTATGGTCTCTATGAAGAAGAGAGCAAAAGAGAGATCCCGACCCAAAACCCCGTGGTTCATGGAGGCCCTGGGTCTCCTGTGCCTGGCCGCGGGCTTCTTGTTCCTCGTCTCGCTCATCACCTACCACCCCTCCGACTCGAAGCTCATCGTCTCCTTCAGGGTCATGGGGCCGGTGAAGAACATGGTGGGGCCCGTGGGCGCATACATCGCGCAGGCGCTCATGTTCCTGGTGGGGGTGGCCTCCTACTGGCT
>JARFUL010000220.1 GCA_029289015.1 Syntrophobacteria bacterium
GATCCAGGGAGAGGGCGGGGTCAACATGGCCGGGCAGGGGTTCTTCGAGGG
Source organism: Syntrophobacteria bacterium (assembly GCA_029289015.1). Classification (GTDB taxonomy): domain Bacteria; phylum Desulfobacterota; class Syntrophobacteria; order JARFUL01; family JARFUL01; genus JARFUL01. The sequence continues at coordinate 52 of JARFUL010000220.1, forward strand.
GCTGCGCGCGCGCTCGGACGAAAAGGACCTGATACTGATCTACGACGAGGTGCAGGTGGGACTCGGCCGCACGGGGAAGCTCTTTGCCCACCATCACACGGGGGTGGAGCCGGACGCGATGGCCCTGGCCAAGGCTCTGGCCAACGGGCTGCCCGTGGGCGCGCTCCTGGCCACGGAAGACGCGGCCCGCGCGCTGGGCCCCGGCACCCACGCGTCCACCTTCGGGGGCGGACCCGTGATCATGGCCGCGGCTTTGGCGGTCCTCGAAGAGCTCAGCGCGCCGGGGTTCCTGGAAGGGGTGAACGAGGTTGCAAGCCACCTGACCCGCGGGCTCGACGCGCTTGCCGAGGAGTCGGACCTGGTGATAGAGCACCGGGGCCTGGGCCTGATCCGGGGCCTGGAGCTTACCGTAGCCTGCGCAGGCGCGGTGGAGAAGATGCTGGAAAAGGGCTTCCTGGTGAACTGCACCAGGGACAACGTCTTGAGGCTGCTGCCTCCGCTCATCGTGACGAAGGGGGAGGTGGACCTTCTCCTGGCCGCGCTCCGGGAGACCTTGAGGGAGATGGCCGATGGCTGAAAAACGCGACCTTCTCACCATCTACGACCTGACGGGCCCGGAGATTCTAGAGCTCCTTGAGCTCTCCCAGCGTCTCAAGGAGGGCTGGAAGAGGGGCGAGAGGCCGAAGCTCCTCAAGGACATGACCCTGGGGCTCATCTTCCACAAGCCCTCCACCAGGACCAGGGTCTCCTTCGAGGTGGCCATGTACCAGCTCGGGGGCGCGACCACCTTCATGGACGCGGCCGAGACCCAGCTCAGCCGGGGTGAGTCACCCTTCGACGCGGGCCAGGTGCTCTCGAGATACCTGGACTGCCTGGTGGTGAGGACCTACTCCCAGTCCATTGTGGAGGATATGGCCAGGGGGGCCGAAATACCGGTGATAAACGGGCTTACAGACCTCTGCCACCCCTGCCAGGTGCTCTCGGACCTCCTTACCATTAAGGAGAAGCTGGGGTCCCTCGACGACCTGGTGGTGGCCTGGGTGGGCGACGGCAACAACATGGCCCACTCCTGGATAAACGCGGCGGCCAGGCTCGGCTTCAAGCTGAAGCTGGCCTGCCCCAGGGGTTACGAGCCCCTCGAATCGGTGGTGAAAAAGGGGATGGATGAACGCGCGCGGGTGGAGGTTGTGGACGACCCCTACTACGCTGTGGAGGGCGCGGCGGTGATAAACACCGACGTGTGGGCCTCCATGGGCCAGGAGGGGGAAAAGGACGAGAGAAAAGCCGCGTTCAGGCCCTACCAGGTCAACCGGGAGCTCCTGGAAGCCGCGGAGCCCGGCGCGATTGTCATGCACTGCCTGCCCGCGCACCGGGGCGAGGAGATAACCGACGAGGTGCTGGACGGGCCCAGCTCCGTTGTGCTCCTCCAGGCTGAGAACAGGCTCCACCTCCAAAAGGGGCTGCTTTACAAGTTTTTGGCTGAATAATGGGTGAATATTAATTAAAGAATAACTTTAAATAACAGGGGTAACAGTTGAGTAAGAAAGTAAAAAAGGTTGTTCTCGCATATTCGGGGGGCCTGGACACGTCCGTGATCCTGCGCTGGCTCATCAGGACATATGACTGCGAGGTGGTCGCGTTCTGCGCAGACATCGGCCAGCGCGAGGAGCTCTCCGGAATCAGGGAGAATGCCCTGGCCACGGGCGCGTCGGACGCGGTTGTCCTGGACCTCAAGGAGGAGTTCGCGAGGGAGTACATCTTCCCCGCGTTCCGGGCCAACGCGCTCTACGAGGGGAGCTACCTCCTGGGCACGTCCCTGGCCAGGCCCATCATCGCGAAGCACCAGGTGGAGGTGGCCAAAGAGACCGGCGCGGACGCCCTGACCCACGGGGCCACGGGCAAGGGCAACGACCAGGTCCGGTTCGAGCTGGCCTACCATGCCCTCGCGCCCGGGCTTACCATCATCGCGCCGTGGCGCGAGTGGAGCTTCGGGGGCCGCAAAGAGCTTCTTAAGTTCGCAAAGGAGGAGGGGCTCGAGGTCCCCGAGATCGCGCAGAAGGACTACTCCACCGACGGCAACCTGCTGCACATAAGCTACGAGGGGGGAATCCTGGAGGACCCATCCCGGGAGCCAGACCCCGAGATGTTCCAGTGGACTGCGGACCCCGAGGACGCGCCCGACGAGCCCACGGTTTTGGAGATAGAGTTCGAGGGGGGCGACCCCGTCGCGGTGAACGGTGAGAGGCTTTCCCCCGCGGGCCTCATGGCCCGGGTCAACGAGATCGGCGCGGCCAACGGCGTGGGCCGGGTGGACATGGTGGAGAACAGGTTCGTGGGCATGAAATCCCGGGGGGTCTATGAGACCCCCGGCGGCACCATCCTCAGGGCGGCCCACAGCGCGGTGGAGTCCATAACCATGGACAGGGAGGTGATGCTGATACGGGACTCCCTGGTTCCCCGCTACTCCCAGCTCATCTACTCGGGGTTCTGGTTCTCCCCGGAGATGCGCCTCCTCCAGGCCATGATGGACGAGGCCCAGAAAAACGTGTGGGGCAAAGCGAGGCTAAAGGTGTATAAGGGCGGTGTCTGGGTGCTGGGGCGCAGCTCCCCCAGGTCTCTTTACAGTCAGGACATCTCCACCTTCGAGGCTGAGGACGTCTACGACCAGGCGGACGCAACGGGCTTTATACGTCTCAACGCGCTCAGGCTGAAGCTGCGCGTACCCGAAGAGTAGGGCTTTCGGCTTTTCAATAGTGGCTTTAGACACAAATAGGGTCGCCCTCCCGGGGGGCCGGGCCTTTAGAGCCATCGTAACGGTCCTCTTTTTGGCTCTCGCTCTTGCGCTTGGGGTCTGTATCGGGGGCTGCGGCAAGAAGAGGCCCCCCATGCCGGTGGCCGCGAAGGTCCCGGAAACGGTCTCAGGGCTCCATTACACCCTCCGGGAGGGGCTGGTGGAGATAAGCTTCCGCGCGCCCGAGAGATACCAGGACCGGAGCCTCCTCAAGGGCTCAGACAGGCTCATTATCCTTAGGGCCCGGGTTCCCTTTGCGGACCGGGACTGCCCGGACTGCCCCAGGAAATTCGAGGAGCTCCTCGGGGTTACCCTGGACTTTCCCAGGGGGCTGGTAAGGAAGCACGGCAGGATGTTTTATGCCGACCAGGAGGTGAGCCCGAACGTGCAGTACCTCTACGAGGTCGTGGTTCAAGGCGAGGACGGAGCCGTAAGCCCGGTCTCAAAGAGACTGGTGATGGACGTAACCGAGCCCCCCGACGCGCCCCCTTCGATCTCCGGGAGGTACGGGGCCCGGGAGGTCTCCCTCTCCTGGAGCAAGGTGGCCCACCCGGAAAAGACGGTCTACTACAACGTATACCGCCGGGAAGAGGGACAGGAGAGTTTTGCGAGGATCAACAGGAGCCCCCTCGTGCAGAACAGCTACGTGGATGACACCGCGCAGCCCGAGAAGGTCTATGTCTACGGGGTCAGGGCCGGGCTGAAGGAGAGGGGGACCATGTCGGAGTCCGCGCTCTCGAGGCTCATTGACGCGGGCCCGATCCTCTATCACAGGCCCCCCGCGCCCGATGGGCTCGTGGCCATACCCAGGGGGGACGCGGTGGAGCTCAAATGGGAGCCGGTGAAGGCCGAAGGGCTGAGGGGCTACCGGGTCTACCGCATTGGGGGCGGCAAGGGGCAGATCGTCCTGACGCCATCCCTAGTCACAGACACCGTGTACCGCGACGCCGCGGTGGAACGGGGAGCGGTCTACGGCTACGCGGTGACCGCGGTCGCGGGCGAGAAGACCGACGCGGAGTCGTTGTACTCCGCATGGAAAGACGTGTTTTTGCCGTAACACTCGACCAACACGGGGCATCATCAGGCTATGCATCACTTCCACTATATGGACGAGGAGCTCTTCTGTGAAGAGGTGAGGGTATCCGACGTGGCCGACGCGGTGGGCACCCCCTTCTACCTGTACAGCCACGCGACCCTGACCCATCACTTCAGGGTCTTCGACTCCGCGTTCGAGGAGATACCCCACCTGGTCTGCTTCTCCGTGAAGGCCAACTCCAACCTCGCGATCCTGAAGCTCTTCGCAGACCTGGGCGGAGGCGCGGACATCGTGTCCGGCGGGGAGCTGTTCAGGTCCCTCAAGGCGGGGATCGAGCCGCAAAAGATAGTCTTCTCCGGCGTGGGCAAGACCCCCCAGGAGATGCGGGAGGCCCTTGACGCGGGGATCCTCATGTTCAACGTGGAGTCCGCGCAGGAGCTGGACCTCCTCAACACCATCGCGGGGCAGATGGGAAAGGTCGCGCCGGTCTCCATCCGGGTGAACCCCGACGTGGACCCCAAGACCCACCCCTACATCTCCACCGGGCTCAAGAAGAACAAGTTCGGCATAGAGCTTGAGGACGCGATCCAGGAGTACTTCAGGACCGCAGAGCTCGAAAACCTCGAGGTGGTGGGCATAAGCTGCCACATAGGCTCCCAGCTCACCGAGGTGGACCCCTTTGTGGACTCCTTCAGCAGGGTCAAGGATTTGGTGGCCAGGCTGAGGGAGGAGGGCATAGACATATCCTACCTCGACCTGGGCGGGGGGCTGGGCATAACCTACTCCGACGAGGAGCCGCCCCATCCGGACAGCTATGCCAAGAGGATAATCCAGGTGCTAAAGGAGCTCTACACCGCGGGCGTCGTGGGCGCGGCCGTGGGCAACGGCCTGGTCCACGCAAGGCCCCGCGACCTGACCCTGATCCTGGAGCCCGGCCGGGTCATCGTGGGAAACGCGGGGATCCTGGTGACCAGGGTGCTCTACAACAAAGAGGGGGTGAAGAAGCGCTTTATAATCGTGGACGCGGCCATGAACGACCTGGCCCGTCCCGCGCTCTACGACTCCTACCACCGCATCATGCCAGTGACCGACCCGGGGAGAAAAAAGGTGGCCGCGGATGTGGTGGGGCCCATCTGCGAGTCAGGCGACTTTCTGGCCAGGGACCGTGAAGACATACCCGACGCGTCCAGGGGCGAGCTCCTCGCGGTCATGTCCGCGGGGGCCTACGGGTTCACCATGTCATCGAATTACAACTCCCGGCCCAGGGTCGCTGAAGTATTGGCCAAGGGCGACGAGTTATTCGTGGTGAGGGAGAGGGAGAGCTACGAGGAGCTGGTAAGGGGCGAGTCCATGCCCGAGGGGATCTAACCTGTATTTCGCGGAGGTACGAGGTGGAAGGTCTGGCCTTCACCAAGATGAGCGGCTCGGGAAACGACTTCATTCTCATAGACAACCGTGAGGGCCTGGTGGCCCCGGAGGCCGCGCGGTCCCTGGTGGAAAAGGTCTGCACCAGAAGGCTCTCCGTGGGCGCGGACGGGCTGATACTCATCGAGAGCGATCCGGAGCTCGACTTTGGGTGGAGGTTCTTCAACGCGGACGGCTCCGAGGTGGAGATGTGCGGCAACGGGGGCAGGTGTGCGGCCCGGTTCGCCTATCTGAACGGCATCGCGGGAGAGAAGCTCGCGTTCAGGACCGTTGCGGGCACGGTGCACGCGCAGGTGAAGGGCGCCAGGGTGAAGCTCGAGATGCCGGACCCGCACTCCCTCGAAGTCTCCTATCCCCTCGAGATGAAACATGAGACCCTCACCGTGTCCAGCGTAACCGCGGGGGTGCCCCACGTGGTTGTGGTTCTGGGCTCGCCCGGGGAGCTGGAAGGGGCCGAGGTGGTGAGGATAGGGAGAGCCATCCGCTACCACGAAAGGTATGCGCCAGCGGGCACCAACGCGAACTTCATCCACATGACAGGGCCGAGAGCCCTTGCCATCCGCACCTACGAGCGGGGGGTTGAGGACGAGACCTTCGCGTGCGGCACCGGCTCCATCGCGGCCGCGTTGGTGGCCGCGGAGATGGGCCTGGTTCAGCCCCCGGTGGAGGTCATGACCATGTCCGGCGAGACCCTCTACATCCACTTTTCCCGGGGCCGCGAGGGTTTCAGGGAGGTCTTTCTGGAGGGGGGTGCGAGGGTGATATACACGGGAAGGCTCTCAAAAGAGGCCGTAGAATTCCTTCTTGGCGTTTCGGCCGGATAGAAGTTATAGTAAGGCTCAGACTTTAACCGGGCCCCGGTATTCAACATATTCCTGCCGGGGGGCTCCTATCATTGGGGTTGTCTTTTTATTATCACCTAAAGGGTAGCACAGGAGGTTTTGCCATGAAGACGGACATGTTTAGGGGAAGCTTTGTGGCCATTGTCACCCCCTTCAAGGACGGCGAGGTGGACTGGGAGGGGCTGGAGAAGCTCATAGAGTTCCAGATCGAGGGCGGCACCAATGTCATCGTTCCCTGCGGCACCACCGGCGAGTCGCCCACCCTGAGCCACGACGAGCACGACCAGGTGATCGAGTTCGCCGTGAAGAAGGTGAACGGAAGGGTGCCCGTGGTCGCGGGCACGGGGTCCAACTCCACCGCGGAGGCCATCAGGCTCACCAGGCACGCAGAAGAGGTGGGCGCAGACGGCTCGCTCCAGGTGGCCCCGTACTACAACAAACCCACCCAAGAGGGGCTCTACAGGCACTACAAGGCCATAGCGGACGCGGTCTCCATCCCGCTCATCGTCTACAACATCCCCGGCCGCTCCGGGATCAACATCGACCCCCCGACCGTGGCGCGCATGGCTGAGATAGAGAACATCGTGGGCATAACAGAGGCCTCCGGCTCCATGGCCCAGATCACCGAGGTGATACGGCTCTGCGGCCCCGACTTCATCGTGGTCTCGGGGGACGACCCCATCACCTATCCCCTGATCTGCGTGGGCGGGCACGGCGTCATCTCGGTGGTGGCCAACATCATCCCCAGGGAGAACGCCGAGCTGTGCCGCCTCGCGATTAGCGGCGACCACGACGAGGCCAGGAAGCTCTACTACAAGATGCTCCCCCTTAGCCGGGCGATGTTCGTGGAGACCAACCCCGCGCCGGTGAAGGCCGCGCTCGACATGATGGGAATGGTCTCGGATGAGGTGAGGCTGCCGCTCGCGCCGCTTCTGCCCGGGAGCAGGGAGAAGCTTAAGAAGGTGATGGAGGAGTTCGGCCTGCTCTAGGTCTTTCGGCCGGAGCCGGGCCGTGTCATCCGGTGAGAATTTGAGGGAAGGGGACTGGGCCTGTCTTGATTCTTTTCTCTTGACTCCGCTTGGGATTTGCCCAAAAAGGAGAGCTTAGGTATGGTGAGAGCGATCGTGGCCGGCGCGGCCGGCAGGATGGGCGGAAGGATTATTCACAATATTATAAACAGTGAAGGCATCGAGGTGGCCGCGGCGTTCGAGGCCCCGGGACATCCGGCCGTAGGCAAGGACGCGGGGGAGGTTGCAGGCGCGGGAAACCTCGGGATCGTGGTGGCCGGCTCCCTGGAAGAGGTGATAGCCGCGGGGGACGTGCTCATAGACTTCACCCACCACACCACGACCCTGGGCCACGTTCAGGCGGCTGCTAAGAACGGGAAATGTCTGGTGATAGGCACCACCGGCCACTCCGAGGAGGAGCTTTCAGCCATCCGGGAGGACGCGCCCAAGACCCCGTGCGTGATGGCTCCCAACATGTCCATGGGCGTGAACCTCATGTTCAAGATGGCCGCGAAGATAGCCGAGGTGGTGAGCGGCTTCGACATCGAGATAATCGAGGCCCACCACAACCTGAAGAAGGACGCGCCCAGTGGCACCGCGGTGAAGCTGGGCAAGGTGATCGCGGAAGCGGTGGGCAGGGACTACGAGAAGGTCGCGGTCTTCGCGAGGCACGGCATAATAGGGGAGCGCACCAAAGGGGAGATCGGGATCCAGACCATCCGCGCGGGAGACATCGTGGGGGAGCATACCGTTATCTACGCGGGGGTGGGCGAGAGGCTGGAGTTCACCCACCGGGCCCACTCCCGGGACACCTTCGCGTCCGGCGCGGTGAGGGCCGCGCTCTGGGTGGTGAACCAGCCGCCGGGCCTCTACGACATGGCCGACGTGCTGGGGCTCTCCTAGCCATGAGGCTCGTCCTCTTCGAGCACCGGGGGGGGTTCTTCCGGGGCGTTCTGGAAGGCCGGGAGGTCCGGCTGCTCAAGGACGGCGCGGGGCTCAAGGAGATCGTGCCCACCGACACGGTGGTAAGCCTCGACGAGGTCCAGCTCCTCGCGCCGTCCCTTCCCAGCAAGGTAATCGCGCTGGGGCTCAACTACCGGGACCACGCGAAGGAGCTGGGCATGGCCCTCCCCGAGGAGCCGCTCATCTTTCTAAAGCCCTCCACCGCGGTGGTGGGGGAGGGCGCGCCCATCATCATCCCTCCCATGTCCCAGCGGGTGGACTACGAGGCTGAGCTCGCGGTGGTGATAAACCATGCCGCGCGCAACGTCCCCGAGGAGGAGGCCCTGGACTACGTTCTGGGCTACACCTGCTTCAACGACGTGACCGCGCGCGACCTCCAGCAAAAGGACGTCCAGTTCACCCGGTCCAAGTCCTTTGACACCTTCGCGCCGCTGGGCCCGTGGATCGAGACGGAGCTCGACCCGAGCGACCTCAGGGTCCGGGCCTTTCTCAACGACGAACTCAGGCAGGATTCCTCCACCAAGAATCTAATCTTCCGCGTCCCCACACTCATAAGCTTTATTTCCAGGATAATGACCCTTCTCCCCGGGGACGTGATCGCGACGGGCACCCCCGCGGGCATAGGCCCCATGCAGCCGGGGGACGTGGTGAGAATCGAGGTTGAAGGCATAGGTAGTCTTACCAACACCGCAATCAGCGAGGAGCGCTAGCTTAGATGAATATCGACTACGCGCAAAGGATCAAGAGACTGCCGCCCTATCTATTTAAAGAGATAGACCGGATGAAGGACGAGGTGAGGGCCCGGGGTGTGGACATAATAGACCTCGGCGTGGGCGACCCGGACCTGCCCACCACAGACAACGTGATAGACGCGCTCACCACCGCGGTGAGGGATCCCGCGACCCACAGGTATCCATCGTATTCCGGGATGAACCTCTTCAGGGAGGCGGCGGCCCGGTGGTACAAGCGGAGGTTCGACGTTGACCTCGACGCGGCCACGGAGGTGATCGCCCTCATCGGCTCCAAGGAGGGGATAGCCAACATACCGCTCGCGTTCATAGACCCCGGCGACGTTCTTCTGCATTCGAGCCCCTGCTACCCGGTGTATCACTCCTCCACCCTCTTCGCGGGGGGCCAGCCGTACCCCATGGACCTGACCGCTAGAAACGACTTTCTCCCCGACCTGGGGGCCGTGCCCCAGGAGATTCTTGATCGGGCCAAGATGATGTTCGTGAACTACCCCAACAATCCCACTGCCGCGTGCTGCGGCCTCGACTTCTTCCGGGAGGTCGCGGAGTTCGGGCGCAAAAACAACATCATCGTGTGCCACGACGCGGCCTACACCGAGATGTACTACGACGACTTCGTCCCCCCGAGCTTCCTCCAGGTGGAAGGGGCCAAGGAGGTGGGGGTGGAGTTCCACTCGCTCTCCAAGACCTACAACATGACCGGCTGGCGCCTCGGCTTCGCGGTGGGCCACCCGGAGGTGATAGCGGGCCTCGGCAAGGTTAAAAGCAACATAGACTCCGGCGCGTTCAACGCGATCCAGATCGCGGGGGTGGAGGCCCTCGCGGGCGACCAGAGCGCGGTAAAGGAGATGCAGTCCATATACCGGGAGAGGAGGAACATCCTTGTTCAGGGCCTCAAGGAGCTCGGGCTCGAGGTGGAACTCCCCAAGGCCACCTTCTACGTCTGGGTAAAGACCCCTAAGAGCCACGACTCCGCGTCCTTCGCGAAGCTCCTTCTGGAGAAGGCCGGGGTGGTGGTCACCCCGGGGGCGGGGTTCGGCCAGGCCGGGGAGGGCTACGTCCGGTTCGCGCTCACCGTGGACAAGGCCAGGATCGGGGACGCGGCCAAGAGGATCAAGGAGTGCATGTCCGCTTAGGGCCGGAGAATACTCGCGATGGACGGTGGTAACGGCACAGCGCCTGTGAGGGCCTTCGTCGGCTTCGGAACAAACATCGGCCGCCGGAGGGAGAATATCAGGAACACGCTGAGCGCGGTGGGTGAGCTTCCCTCAACGAGGGTCGCGGGCCTCTCCCTGCTCTACGAGACCGAGCCCGTGGGCTTTGAAGACCAGAGGTGGTTCCTCAACGGCGTTCTGGAGGCCAAGACCGGCCTCAGCGCGCAGGGGCTGCTCAACGGCCTCCTCAAGATAGAAGGGGAGATGGGGCGGGTGCGTTCCCTCAAGGACGGCCCCAGGATAATAGACCTGGACGTCCTCTTTTTCGGCGACGAGGTGATAGACAGGCCCGGCCTGGTGGTCCCCCACCCGCGGCTCCACCTGAGGAGGTTCGTGCTCAGGCCCCTTTGGGATGTCGCGCCCGATCTCGTGCACCCGGTACTGGGCAAGACCGTGGCCGAGCTCCTCGAGGAGCTCCCCCCCGGCGAGACGGTGAGGGAAGGGGAGCCCTTCTAGGTGCTGAGATACATACTGACATTCATCGCGCTCTACCTGGCCTACAGGCTGCTCAGGAGGCTTATCTCGCTGCCGAAGGGCTACCACCGGGACGAGGGGGTTGACAACGCGTCCGGCGCGGTGATGACCAAGGACCCCGCGTGCGGCACCTACTTCCTCAAGAGCCAGGGGGTCGAGGCCAGGGTCGCCCGCGAGGTTCTGTACTTTTGCAGCGAAGAGTGCAAGGAAAAATACCTTGAGGAACGGAGGGACGAATGAAATTCTTCATCGACACGGCCAACCTGGATGAGATCGCTGAGGCCATGAGCCTGGGGGTGCTCGACGGCGTCACCACCAACCCGTCTCTCGTGGCCAAGGAGGGGGTGAAGGGCCGCGAGGAGTTCAAGGCGCTGATCAAGAAGATCTGCGAGATGGTGGGCGGGCCCGTGTCCGCGGAGGCGGTGAGCGTGGACTTTGACGGCATCATGGCCGAGGCCAGGGAGCTCGCTCGGGTCCACGAGATGGTGGTGGTAAAGGTCCCCATGATCGAGGAGGGGCTAAAGGCGGTGAACGCGTGCTTCGCGGAAGGGATAAAGACCAACGTCACCCTGGTCTTCTCCCCGCTCCAGGCCCTTCTGGCCGCGAAGGCGGGCGCGACCTACGTCTCCCCCTTCGTGGGCAGGCTGGACGACGTCTCCAGCTACGGCATGGCCGTCATCGAGCAGATCATGGACATATACCACAACTACATGTTCGAGACCGAGGTGCTGGTCGCGTCCATACGCAACCCGCTCCACGTGCTCGACGCGGCCAGGATGGGCGCGGACGTGGCCACCATACCGTTCAAGGTGATAAAGCAGCTCATCAAGCATCCCCTTACGGACAAGGGGCTAAAGGCCTTCCTCGACGACTGGAAGAAGGTGGACTCCGGCTAGGAAAGGGCCGGGCAACCCGGGAGGACTCTCTTAGATGAGGGGTTTGAGACACAAGCTTGCCGCAGCCCTTTTGGCGGTCGCGGTCTTTGCCCTGGCGGGCCGGGCGCCCGCGCTGGCCGACATCTACCGCTGGATAGATGAGAACGGGGTGGTCCATTTCTCCAACGCGCCCACGGACGTCAGGTTCAGGCTCTACCTCAAGGAGACGAACCTCACGGGCAAGCAGTTCATAGAGAAGTACGACCGCTCCATCAGGCGCCAGGCCTCGATCCACGGGGTGGACCCGAACCTCGTCAGGGCGGTGATACGCGCGGAGTCGGGCTACGACCCCAACGCGATCTCCAAAAAGGGCGCGCAGGGGCTCATGCAGCTCATGCCCAAGACCGCGCGCAAGCTGAGGGTGAAAAACCCCTTCAACCCCGACGAGAACATCGCAGGGGGCGTGAAGCTCCTCTCCAAGCTCCTCGATAGGTTCCAGAACGACGTGACCTTAGCGGTTGCCGCATACAACGCGGGGCCGGACGCGGTGGAGAAGTACCAGGACGTGCCCCCTTATTCCGAGACGAGGAGGTTCGTGCTGAAGGTGCTCAAATACTACAGGGATTACTACCACGCGGAGGAGTAAAAAAAACTTTTGACACAAAGGCGAATTTGGCTATATTAAAGATTAGCCAAAACGCGGGAATAACTCAGTGGTAGAGTGCGACCTTGCCAAGGTCGAAGTCGCGGGTTCGAATCCCGTTTCCCGCTCCAAGAATAAAACGGCGGCTGGATTTCCGGCCGCTTTATTTATGTCCGCCTGCCTAAGCCTGATGAAGCAACCTTGAACGGGTAGGGCAGTCCTTATCCGGGAAATGTATTTTAAGCTGGAGTAAGATGGACTCCTGCTCCCTCCAATGGTATCTTTGTCCCAACTGCTCTTCTTCCGGAGGCGAATCTTCCCTGCACCTTCTGCATCTTTTGAACATGTTACCGCGCATCCTCATACGGCTTACGGCAGCACAGACCACCCTCAAACAGGGCTTATGCCCCACGGCTCGGAGAAGGTGAACCATGTCGCTAAAAGAAGTGAGCTACGAAGCGTTCCTGGAAAAGATCGACGCGATCGAAAAGAGGTGTAAGACCGAAAGGGGCTTTGCTGAGGGCGCGCGGGAAAAGGGGCTTAGCATATGCGAGAAGCTGAGAAGAGAGGTTGGGGAACTCGGCCCCGAGAACTGCACCTTCTTCATCGACTACAACTACGGCCTGCCACTCTACAGGCAGAAAGAGGATAAATAATCACTTAAGATATCGCTTGTAACATATTGGATTGATAATCTATTAGGCTTACCGAAATAGGCCGGCGGCCGTTTTTCCGGCCGTCTTTTTTTATGGGCCCAGGTATACGGTAATCTTCGCTCCCCTTCGGCAGGGGGGCTTTTTTTGCCCCCTTGGGGTTGAAATCCTACTTTAATGGTAGTATATAATCATTGGGAGCGGGTTGAAACGGGAAGTGCAAGCTAACGCGGAGCTCATCAACCCGAGTCTCCTGTCTCTAACGGGCCGGGATTATTTATTGCTTGGCCCGTTTCCTTTGTTTCAGGGAGCCCATTCTTCAGGGTTTTCCCGCTCCGGGAAGATGGCCGCGGCCAAAGGGTTGCTGATTTTTTTTATTTCTAAATAGATTGTCAAAGGGTAGGGCGGCTTTCCCTACAAACCCTCCCTCCCGGGCCCGCGCATCGCGATCCTCACCAGGTCGGGCGCGACATTTCTCAGGTGCCAGCGCCTAGCGATCTCCTGCTTGAGCCTCGTCTTGATGCCAAACGCGTCGTCGGCCTCGTCCTTTGCGCCCCGGGCCCTGGCCTCGCGGTACCTGCCGTCTTCTCTTTCGGCCTGCCTCTCCATTGATCTTTCCGTGCCCAAAAGCCTCTCTTCCGCGTCCAGCTTTTTCCTCAGCCACTCGCCGGCCATCAGCGCGACGAGCACGTCGCCCCGGATAAGCCTGGCCAGCTCCCGGTCGTCCTTGAGACTCCTCAGCTCGGGTCTTGTGCCCGCTCTCTCCAGGTGCAGCGCGACGGTCCTGGCCCGGGCCACTATGCCAAAGGGCATGGAGTGGGTCTCGATGAGGTACCGGCTGGCCGCGGCCTCGATGGCCGCGTCGGGGTGGTAGAGGCTCCGGCGGCCCCTTCCGCCGCCGGGCTTTGGGGGGGAGATAAGGCCCTTGGCCACATAGCCCCGGATCGCGCTCCGGCCCAGCGGCACTCCCAGCTCCTCGAGGTCTTTGGACACCAGGTCCACACTCTTCCAGCCCATTGTTCCCCCTTTCCTGGCCTATAATAAACTAGATAAATATGTTTGTCTAGATTATTTTTATGGTGCAGTGGG
>JARFUL010000221.1 GCA_029289015.1 Syntrophobacteria bacterium
TCTTCTCGGCGCCGCCGGGGGTGAGCTTCACGAACTTGTCGCCTATGACCCCTTTGGTCCGGATGGAAGCCACGGTATCTTCCGGTATCTCCACCCCCTTGAGTATGCCCAGGGTCACCTTGGCCTGCTCCTCGTGGAGGCTTATCTTGAGAACCTTCCCCACGCTCACCCCGGCTATCTCCACCGTGGTGGCCTCGTTGAGGCCGGTGATGGAGTCGAAGACCGCGTAGAGCTTGTAGTAGGGATTTCCGAAGATGGAGACGCCCCCAAGGCTCATGGAGAGATAGAACAGGGACGCGATCCCCACTATGAGGAAGAGACCCACCGCCAGTTCAGTCTTTCTTCCGTACATCTTGCTACCCTCTCAAGGTTAGAGTAAAAGTGAGGTCAATACATAGTCCATGACCAGAATCGACACCGAAGAGATGACCACCGCGTTGGTGGTGGCCTCCGCGACCCCCTCGGTGGTGGGCCGGGCGAAGTAGCCTATGAAGCAACATATCCAGGAGACGATGAGGCCGAAGGCAATGGACTTCACGAACCCGCCGTACACGTCGACCCACTCCACCGCGTGCACCATCTCCCCGAAGTATGCGCCCTCGGAGACCCCGAGCATCTTCACCCCCACGAGATAGCCCCCGCCTATGCCCACCAGGTCGAAGATCGCGGTAAGTATGGGAAGGCTTATTATCCCGGCCAGTATCTTCGGGCTCACCACGTACTTCACGGGGTTCACCGCCATCATGTCCAGAGCCTTGATCTGCTCCGTCATCTGCATGATGCCGATCTCCGCGGTGATGGAGGAGCCCGCGCGACCGGTGACCATCAGCGCGGTGAGAACCGGGCCCAACTCCCGGATGATGGAGAGCGCGACCGCAGACCCGAGAAGACCCTGGGACCCGAACTTGGAGAGCGTGTAGTAGCCCTGGAGCCCGAGAACCATGCCGGTGAAGACCGCGGTGATGATCACGATAATGAGGGACTTAACCCCTATGAACTTGATCTGCTCGATGAGCCTTCTGATCTTGAACGGGGGAGTGATTCCGTAGAAGAGGGAGAGGATGAGGAAGATCAGACTCCTCCCCAGTGTTCCCACAAGGTCCAGCCCCCTCCGCCCAACGGACCTTACGAAGTTTTCCAGGCTCACGAGATGAGTATGTCCTCGAAGAAGTCTTTATCGCTCCGACTGAAGGGTATGGGACCCTCGGGCCGACCCTCGATGAACTGAATAACCCGTTCGTCTTCGGTGCTCTTTATATCTTCAACCGTACCCTCGGCTATCTTCTTGCCGAAGTAGAGGATTATTATCTTGTGGGCTATGTTGAATGCGGAGACGATGTCATGGGAGACCACCACCGAGGTGACGCCCAGGGTGGCGTTGAGGTCCTTGATGAGCTTGTCTATGACCCCGGCTGAGATGGGGTCGAGCCCGGAGGTGGGCTCGTCGTAGAAGACCACCTGGGGGTCCATGATCAGGGAGCGGGCCAGGGCCACCCTCTTCATCATGCCTCCGGAGAGCTGGGACGGCATGAGCTTCTCCATGCCCCTCAGCCCCACCAGCTCCAGCTTCATCTTGACCATGGTCCGGATGGTGGCCTCGGCCAGCTTGGCGTGCTCCCTCAGGGGAAAGGCTATGTTCTCGTAGACCGATAGAGAGTTGAAGAGCGCGCCCCCCTGGAAGAGCATCCCCATCTTTTTCCTGAGCTCGAAGAGCTCCTTTTTGCGCAACTGGGTGACGTCGCTCTCGCCGAAGAGGATCCTGCCGGAGGTGGGCATTTCCAGGCCGGTTATCTGCCTGAGCAGCGTGGTCTTGCCCGAGCCGGACCCGCCCAGGATCACCGTTATCTTGCCCCTCTCGAAACGCGCGGACACATCGTCGAGCGCCTTGAGCCCATCGTAGGTCTTTATTACATTTTCGACGGTTATCATAAAAATCCCCTTGAGTAGGCGATTATGCCAGCGAACCATCTAAGTGTCAACAAATCACTCCCCCAAATCAGCTTATTGTCGAGACTCGGGCGCGGGACGAGAAAACCTGAACGGGCCGGATGGGGGGTCTGGTCCGGTTTTTGGCAGTAACACCCCGGTTCGCTATAAACGCGACGCGGTCAACGGGTCCGGGCGCGCGAGCGCGTTTTTATCTTCGCGCACCGCGGAGGGTTTCCGCTAAAAAAGAAAAGAGGGGAGAATGTCACTCCCCTCGAACCCGATGCGTTCAGGCCTGGCTTGGCCGCGGCCGAAAGCGCGGTATTTTAAAGGGAAACGGGTGGGGCTTTTGGATAGTACTTCCGGGGGGGCGGTGAAGCATGATCCTTCGGCCCCACCCTTCCCATGTATCTAAGGATAAACTTTATGCGCTACCCGGACGATCTCCCGCCTCTTGGGCCGTAGGCCGTCCATTGTGTGCACAGCGGTGCACTTTCCCTATCCACAAAATCGTACCCTTGGGGCCCCGCGCCCCGTTTTTCCCGATATTTAGGCCGTCCGGCCCTCGCGCGGGCCCGTATGCAGTTAATAACTTGCAAATAAAGGGCCAGTTGGGGCCCCATCGGAGCGGTGCCGCGGCCAGGGGCACGGGAGGGTTCAAATCCGCGCCAGAAAGCGGAAAACAAAGGGCCAGGCCCCCGGGGAATCTTTCGGGGACCGTCACGTTTTATTTGACCATCAAGTCTCTTTTATGCTATTTGAGTTTTCAGAACTGTTGCGCTTAAATTCTTCTTGTATTGGAAAAGGAGGCAATGGGGATGAGAAGGTCGTTATTTACCGCCATGCTGGTGGTTGCAGTGGTGGCTGCGGCCGGGCTCCTTATGGCGGCGGACGGGGCGGACGGGGCGGACGTGATAAAGATGAAGTCCGCCCTCTGGAAGAAGCACAAGAAGACCATCGTGACCTTCAGCCACAAGAAGCACTCCGCAGACTACAAGTTGTCCTGCACCGAGTGTCACCATGTCTACGAGAACGGAAAGAACACCTGGAAAGAGGGAGACAAGGTTCAAAAGTGCACCGAGTGCCACAAGGTCGCGCTGACCCCGCAGAAAGACAAGGAGGCCTACCAGAAGCTCAAGAAGAAGGAAAAGAAGAACGCGTACTACTGGGCCATCCACGAGAACTGCGTGAAGTGCCACAAGAAGTTCAAGAAGAAGGACAAGGTGAAGTACAAGAAGATACCCACCGTTTGTGCGAAGTGCCATCCCAAGAAGAAAAAGTAGCGCTGCAATAAATAAGAAGAGGCCCGCGGATTTTCCCGCGGGTCTTTTTTGTTGCCCGGTTATCACCACCCCGGCCCGCGCGGGAAAAAGGGGGCCGGGTTTTTTTGCCTTAGGTCCCCTGCCTTTTAAGTCCCGCCTCCCAAAAAGGGAAAAGCCGCCCAAAGGCGGCTCTATTTTTTGTGACTATGGTATCGGAATGCCTTGGGCCTACACCTCCTCCACGGTTATGGCCTCAGCCTCGCAGACCTCCAAGCAGCTCTCGCAGCCCAGGCACTCCTCCGGCTCCACGACCTCGGACTTGCCGTCAACAATCTCCAGCACATCCGAGGGGCAGACATCCACACACTCTTCGCAGCCCGTGCACTTATCCTTGTCAATGGTTACCTCGAACATCTCTCACACACCTCCTGTATTTTAGCTGAACCTTGGTCTTGGGGATCAAATCTTATCAATCCGCAAAGGTCTTAAATCTCCGGCCTTGAAACAACCCTCTTTCGGGCGGCCAATGTAAGAATATCATTGCTCGAGGTTCCGGCAAGACCTCGATTTATTTTTTTCTAGCTGGCCAACTTGACCCGCTCCTCCACGGTTATGGCCCAGTACTCACAGACCTCCACGCAGCTCTCGCACCCGATGCACTCGTCCATGTTCACCGGCTCCGATCTGCCATCCACAAGCTCGTATACCCCCGAAGGGCAGGTGTCCACGCATTCGCCGCAGCCCGTGCATTTAGATTTATCTATGATAGGAATGTACATACTCTCAGCTCTCTCCCGTACTTTATATGCCCTCCCTGGGCCCGGCCCGGATGCGCGCGGCCCAAAGTATTTCAAGGTATCAGACCTGCTCCTTCACCCCGATCGCGACCTTGTAGAGAATCGTGAGGATGAGGAACCCTATGCCCCAGATCCCGATGGTGATGCCCAGCTCGGGCCCGGTGGGTACGTACTCGATGTACTTCTCGAAGGGCGAGGGGATGAACCCCACCACCACCAGAGCCAGCCCCTTCTCGATCCACAGGGATACGAACGTGGCCACACAGGCCACCGCGAGGGTGGTCTCGTTCTTGCGGGTGGACGGGTTGATGAGGAGGAACGCGGCCAAAAACGCCAGCACCACCGCGAACCAGATGATGGGCACCAGATTCCCCTTGCCCGCATGGCCTGCGAAGAGGTACGTCAGGCCGTGCATGTGGCCGGGTATCTGGCTGTAGTACGCGGTAAAGCACTCCAGGCCCACGAAGAATATGGAGATGATCAACGCGTAGGTCACTATGTTGGCCAGCTTCTGGAGCGCCTCCTTGCCCGCGTCGAAGCTGGTGGTCTTCCTGAGGATCAGGCAGAGCAAAATCAAAAGGGCCGGGCCGGCCGCGAACGCGGAGCCCAGGAACCTGGCAGCCATGATCGCGGTGAGCCAGAAGTGCCTGCCGGGTAGCCCCGCGTAGAGAAACGCGGTTACCGTATGGATGGATATGGCCCAGGGTATGGAGATGTATATCAGGGGCTTCACCCAGCTCGGCGGGTCCGTACCTTTGTGCTCAGCGCTGAGCACCATCCATCCTATTATGATGTTTAGGAACAGGTATATGTTGAGCACCACCATGTCCCAAAAGAGTATGGAGTTGAGGGTGGGGTGGAGCAGCACGTTGAGCATCCTCATGGGCCTTCCCAGGTCCACCAGGACGAAGAGCAGGCACATGGTAACAGCGGACACAGCCAGAAACTCGCCCAAGATGGTGATCTTGCCGAACTCCTTAACGTTGTGGAGGTAGTAGGGCAGAACCACCATGACTGCTGAGGCCGCGACACCCACCAGGAAGGTGAGCTGTCCTATGTATATGCCCCAGGATACGTCCCGGTGCATCCCTGTGACCGTAAGGCCGTCCCTGAGCTGGAGCATGAACCCCGCGCCAGCCAGGCCCGCCACGGCAAGCAGGAATATCAAAAGATGAAAGTACCTCGGTCTTCCTGTCAGTGCCTTCTCAAGCATGGTTCATACCTCTATAGCATATAGTAGACGTTGGGTTGCGTTCCTAAACCCGCTTTGCGCACAATCGCGTACTGCTTTTCGAGAACCTTGCTGGCATCGGAGTGGGGGTCTTCCAGGTCGCCGAAGAACAAACACTTCTCCTTGCACGCGACCACGCACGCGGGCAGCTCGCCAACCGCCAGCCTCTCTGCGCAGAAGTTGCACTTCTCCACCACCCCCCTCACCCTGGTGGGGAACTTCCGGTTTATCTTCTTTATGTGGGGACGGGGGTCGGACCAGTTGAAGGACCTGGAGCCGTAGGGGCAGCCGGCCATGCAGTAGCGGCAGCCGATGCACCGGTGGAAGTCCATGAACACGATGCCGTCTTCCCGCTTGAAGGTGGCCTTGGTGGGGCAGACCCTCACGCAGGGCGGCGTGGTGCAGTGGTTGCACATCATCATGAAGGGCCTCTTCTCCACCCCCGCAGGCACCTGGTTGTGCTGCTGCTCGGTGAAGGAGTGCTCATAGGTATCATGCCAGATCCACTTGATCTCCTCCGTCTTGTCGGGAATGTCGGGGACGTTGTGGGTGAGGTGGCAGGCCTGGACGCAGTCCACGCACCCCTCCTTGCACTTCTTGGTGTCCACAACCATGCCCCACTTTTTCCCCACCAGGGCCGTTGAATAGGGTTTTACCGATGCCGCCGTTTAC
>JARFUL010000222.1 GCA_029289015.1 Syntrophobacteria bacterium
GCCCGCGAACTCCAGCCGGTTGAACTCGAACCTCTTCATCCTGATACGCCCAAGAAGGTAGCCTTAGGGAATACAAACAGCTCAGATGCCCAGGTACGCGGACTTGACGTGCTCGTTTTCGAGAAGATCCTTGCCGGTGCCTGAAAGCACCACCCGGCCGTTCTCCAGCACATAGGCCCTGTCTGCGAGGTGCAGGGTGTGCTTCACGTTCTGCTCCACTATGAGGATGGTCACCCCCTCGCGCTTGATGGTCTCGATGGTGTTGAATATGTCATGGACGAGGATGGGGGCCAGCCCCAGGGAGGGCTCGTCGAACATGATGAGCTTCGGCATGGCCATGAGCCCCCGGCCTATGGCCAGCATCTGCTGCTCGCCCCCAGACAGCGTGCCCGCGAGCTGCTTGTGCCGCTCCTTGAGGCGGGGGTACATGCCGTAGACCATCTCGATGTTCTCGGCTCGATGGCTCTTGGGGCCCGACGCGAGGGAGCCCATTATCAGGTTCTCCCTCACCGACATCTCGGGGAAGAGCCTGCGCCCCTCGGGCACGTGCACCACCCCCAGTTCGATTACCTTGTGCGCGGGGATGGAGGTGAGGTCCATGCCGTTGAAGGTTATCGCGCCCTTCCTGGGCCTTACCAGGCCGGAGATGGTCTTGAGCGTGGTGGTCTTGCCCGCTCCGTTCGCGCCGATCAGGGCCACCACCTCCCCCTCGTTCACCTCGAAGGACACGTCCCAGAGCACCTGGAGGTCGCCGTAGAAGACGTCTGCCGAGGAGACGCTAAGCAAAGTCGACCTCCTCCCCGAGATAGGCCTTTATGACCTCCTCGTTGTCCGCGACCTCCTGGGGAGTGCCCATCCCGATGGGCATGCCGTAGTTGATGGCCAGTATCCGCTCGGATATGGACATGATGACCCGCATTATGTGCTCCACAATGACGATGGTGACCCCGTTGTCCCGTATCTTCAGGATGAGCTCTATGGCCTTGTTGAGCTCCGCGGGGTTGAGGCCCGCGGCTGTCTCGTCGAGGAGGATGAGCTTCGGCCCGGTAGCGAAGGACCTGGTTATCTCCAGCCTCTTCCTCTCGCCTATGGGAAGGGAGCGGGCCAGAACGTCCTGCCTGTGGGCCAGGCCGCAGAACTCCAGGGCCTCCAGGGCCTTCTCCCTCGCGTCCTTTATGGTGGTGGAGCGGTTGAACGCGGAGGCCATGACGTTGTCGAGCACCGTGAGCCTGGCCAGGGGCTTGACCACCTGGAAGGTCCTGCCTATGCCGAGCTTGCAGATCTTGTAGGTCTTGAGCCCGTCGATCCTCTTACCCTCGAAATATATCTCGCCCCTGGTGAGCGGGTAGAACCCGGTAATCAGGTTGAAGATCGTGGTCTTGCCGGAGCCGTTGGGCCCGATGAGGCCGAAGATCTCCCCCTCCTTCACCGAGAAGGAGACCCCGTTCACCGCAAGAAGGCCCCCGAAGTTCTTGACCAGGTCTTTTACCTCGAAGAAGCTCAAGCCTCAGCCTCCGAGCGCTTCAGTCTCAAGAATCTCAATATCTTGTCCCAGTCCCCCACCACGCCGTTGGGAAGAAAGAGGATCACCAGGACCACCAGGAGCCCGAACCCCAGCACATGGGCCATGTTGAAGTATTCCACTATCTTTATAAAATACCCCGACCCGGTGGACTTGGCTGCCGCCATCAGTGTGCCGAAGAACCCGGTGCGGAAGAGCTCCTGCACCGCGACCATGATAAAGGCTCCCACCGCGGGGCCGTATATGGTGCCCACCCCGCCCACTATCCCCACCAGGATGGCCATGATGGATATGTCGTGCAGGCTGAAGACCACGTGGGGATCGATGAACCCCATGTAGTTCATGTAGAACCCCCCCGCGACGCCGGTCAGGGCCGCGGCTATGCCCAGGGAGACCATCTTGTAGAAATGGGAGTCTATGCCCAAAGACTCCGCCGCGTCCTGGTCCTCCCGGATGGAGAGGAAGTAGTACCCCCACTTGGAGCGCATCACCAGCCGGACCGACACCACCGAGACAACGGCCATCGTGAGCACGATATAGTAGTAGGGGAGCTTGCTCATAAAGGTCTGGACTATCAATATTCCCACCATCCCGTTGGTGAGCGACTCCCAGATGGTCCCGATGTGCCGCATCACCTCGTTGAGCGCGAGGGTGGCCAGCGCGAAGTATGCGCCCCTCAGCCTGAAGCATATCCAGCCGAAGGGGAGCGCGAGGATCGCGGCGGTGACCCCTCCAAGGATAAGCCCCCACCAGGGGGAGATCATGAGCTTGGTGGTGAGGAGCCCCGCGGTGTAGGCCCCGGTGCCGAAGAACGCGGCGTCCCCGAAGGAGACCTGGCCCGTATACCCTGCTATGAGGTTCCACGCGGTACCTATCACCACCCACATGAGCACGAGGATCATGAGGTGCAGATAGTAGTCGTTGGGCACCACCAGGGGGAAGATGGTCAGTAAAATCAAGCAGATTATCGGCAGATACCGTCTCATCCTACACCTTGGTCAACCGCTTGAACCCTCCGGGGAGGAACAGGAGAACGAGGATGAAGATGATCAGCCCGATCATGTCTTCGAACTCCATGCCAATGTACGCCGCGCCGAAGGCCTCGGCAAGCCCCAGGGTCATGCCGCCGAAGATCGCGCCCACCGCAGACCCCATCCCGCCGAGGACGCAGATGACGAAAGCCTTCCTGGTAAAGGGCCCTCCGATGTCGGGAAATAGATAGTAAACGGGAATGAGCAGCGTTCCCGCGGCAGCCACCAGGGCCGCGCCCAACCCGAAGGTGATCACCGTTATCTTCTCCGAGTCAACCCCCATCAAGAGGGCCGCGTCCTTGTCCTGGGCCGTGGCCCTTATGGCCCTGCCTGTGTCCGTCTTTATGAGAAACAAGAGAAGAAGGACGGTGAGCCCCACCGCGAAGAAGAAGTCTATGGTTAAGGGGACACTTACTGAGATATCCCAAAAGTACCACGCGGACTTTGAGTAGGAGGTCTGCACGGACTTGTAGTCCGAGGTGAATATGAACCTCATGACCTCGGTGAGCACCATCCCAACCCCCACGGTCATGAGCACCTGGTTTTCCGGCAGGATCGACTCCACCTTCATCAGGGGGTTGAGAAACCATTGCTGGATAATCGCCCCCAGGATGAAGAGCGTGGGCATGGCCACCACCAGCGACAGGTAGGGGTCTATGCCGAAGAACGCGTGGAGGGTGAAGGTGACGTACATGGCCACCATCATGAGCTGGCCGTGCGCGAGGTTTATGATGCCCATCACCCCCATGATGAGGGTCATGCCCATGCCGATGAGCGCGTAGAGGCTGCCCTTCAGTATTCCGGCCACCAGTGTCTGGAAAAATACTTCCAAGGCTATCTCATACCTATCCAGAAGGTTTAAAGCTCGGCCCGGCGCATAAAGCTCCGGGCCGAGCGCAACCCTCTAGGATTTATCCGTTGAGCTCAGCGATCTTTAGCGTCTCTCTTTGACCCAGTTTACCGGGTAGATGTAGGGCTTGCTGGCCAGGTTCTTGGGCCAGACCATCTCAAGGTGGCCGTTCTGCCACTGAACCATGTAGGTCCTCAGCTTGTTCTGGTGAATCTTCTTCTCGTAGGAGACGAACTTCACCGGACCGAAGACCGTCATCATGTCCGTGGCCGCGAGCGCGGCTTTGATGCCCTTGGGATCGAGGGACTTGGCCCTCTTGAGCACGTCCGCGATGACGTACATCGCGGCGTAGGCCTCCGCGCCGTGGTACTCGGTGTCCTTCTTGTACCGGGCCTTGAACTTGTCGAAGTAGGCCTGCGCTCCCGGGATGTTGAGGGACTGGTGCCACAGGGTGGCGGAGACCACCTTCTCTCCCGCCTTGCCCGTGTTCTCGATGAACTCCGGCAGGGTGAACCCGGCCGCGCCGCCCACGAAGAGCTTGGGGTTCATCCTCAGCTCCATGGACTGGTTCATCAGCAACGACGCGTCCATGATGTAGGAGATCATGTACATGATGTCCGGGTTGAGGGACTTCACCTTTGCTAGCATCGGCTTGAAGTCCACCGCGCCGGCATCGTAGCCCTCCTTGAGCAGGACCTTTATGCCCAGCTTCTTGCAGGTCTTGCCGAACGCGGCCGCGCCCTTGGTGCCGAAGAGGCTCTGCTCATGGAGGATCACCGCGGTCTTGGGCTTCACCACCTCCGCGAGGAAGGACTCGAGCCCGGACGCGTACTCCGAGACCGGGGGGTTCAGCCTGAAGATCACGAACCTGTCCATGAGGGCCTTGGCCTCATTGTCGGCCATGTCCATGAACTTTGCTATCTGGGTGTTGAGGTTGGCGATCTTCGCGGGGTCGGTCGCCTTCTTCACCTTCTTCTTCAGATCATCCGCCTTCCTCCCGCTCGCGGTAAAAGACGTTGGCTCGGTGATCTTGTCTGCGGCGCCCGTATTCACGAGGAAAGGAAAGCCCTTGTTGATAGCGACGCCGGCAATCGCATAGACCACGGATGAGGAGTACCCGCCTCCCATCATCACCACCTTGTCCTTGCTGATGAGCTTCTCAGCCGCGGCCCTGCCCACATCGGGCTTGCCCGTGGTGTCCTCGATGATGAGCTCGATCTTGCGGCCGTTGACCCCGCCCTTTTCGTTTATCTCTTCCAGCGCGAGCTCGAAGGACCACTTCTCGATCTCGCCGAACTTGGCCATGGCCCCGGTCACCGGCAGGACGATGCCCACCTTGATGGGGCCCTTCTCCGCTTTGGGTTTCGGCTTTCCGCATCCTGTAAACGCGACCACGGCTACGGGGACCAAAAGCAGAGCGAGTAAACTTTTAACCCTCTTCATATACCCTCCCTTTTAGGAAAAACCGAAGTGTAAAAAATAGCTGCCACCAAAATTTTGGATTCAGCTTAGACCATTAGCACAATTTCTCACGTGATACAACTCTGAATGGAACTCCGGGACAATGAATATGGTCCCGCATCTCTTGCGCGCGGAAAAAACTCTTCAGCCGCGCGCTCCGGTGAATTGCGCACCTCTAGGTCCTATTCAACGATCACGGATCACCGGGCTCTTGTACGTTATTGCACCGGAGCCAGGGCCCGCGTCCAGCACCTCCCGGTCCACGTTCCCCGCGAACGGCGGAAATTGTCCCTA
>JARFUL010000223.1 GCA_029289015.1 Syntrophobacteria bacterium
CAGCGAGCGGAAGAAGAGCACCTCCAGAACCATCCTCATGATGACCTGGCCCTTGGTTGTGGGGTTCTCCAGCTTCGATTGCTTGATCCAGTCGAGGGACTTCTGCTGCCCGCAGGTGGAGGGAATTGAGAAAGGCACGGGGGAGCGCGCCCACTTCACCACCTTCATGACCACACCGATGATGAACGTAAGTATGGCCGCGTAGGGTATCACGAGCCCGAAGAGGTAGTTGAGACCCCTCAACTGCCCCCCAAGATAGCCGATCACGCAAAGCGCTATGACTGCAAATAAGGAAAAGATTACGTTCATACAAAATACCTCGTTTTATGATGCTAGGTCGTCGTCGTTGACCTCTTTGTTCGCCTTGGCCTCCTGAATCCTCTTGAACATGATCTCCGCGCGCTCAAGAAGCCTGGAACTCCTGTCCCTGGCCTCCTTGATCCTCATCTCGTAGAGCTTCTCCCTGGACTTCATGTATATGTCGAAGGCCATGAGGCCCAAACCGTCGATCTTCTTGTCGAGCAAAGAGAGCCCGTCCGAGAGAGGGCCCTTCTCGATCTCCTCGCCCAGCTTCTCCCTTATCACCTGCTTGAGCAGGAACACGAAGGCTATGGACTGGGAGGGCGCGAAGTCTTGAATGGCCCTTATCTTGATGACCCTTTCGAGAAACTCGGAGACCTCGCCGGAAGCCGTCTGGCCGCACAGGCTGTCGAAGATGGACCCGATCTCCCTGGATATGGTGTGGCCCACCGGGTTGGCGAACTGGTCCTTTGTCTTTTTCAGGAATTTTACGGTGTCAGGAGGGTAGCTCTGAATTATCAGCTGAAACCAACGCTCCAGGATGGAGCTTCTCTTTTTCTTCAAGAGATTTATCAGTTCCATGCTGGACCCCAGACCGCCCGATAACTACTCATTATAAAAGGATATTCGCCCCTGCGGCCACGCTACCCGTCATTCCGTGCCATAGTATAGTGAATTTTTTCCTTTGTCAACACCAAATCCCAAAAAACCTGGGCATTAACTAGGTTTTTTCGGGCCCCGGTGTCGGGCCGGGGAAAAGGGGCCCGGCAGCGGGCTTTCAAAGAGCGCGGACCAACGTGGTGCCAGGTGTGTCTCGGCACAAGGTTCGGCCCTATATGCGGTCCACCGGATATCCGAATCAGGCCGCCTTCTCCACCCGGACCGCGCAGGCCTTGTACTCCGGTATGGAGGACACGGGGTCGAGGACCGGGTTGGTGAGCATGTTGGCCGGGGCCTCCGCGAAGTGGAAGTTCATGGCCACCACCCCCTCGCCGATGGTGGGGCTCACCGCGAGCTTGATATCTATATGGCCCCTGCGGGAGCTCACCTTCACCATTTCGCCGTCCTGAAGCTCCAGCTCCTGGGCGGTATTGGGATGCATGAGCACCACGTTCTCTGGGTGGATGGTGTTGAGCCCGTCGGACTTGCGGGTCATGGTGCCGGTATGGTAGTGGAACAGCGAGCGCGTGGTGGTGAGCACCAGGGGATACTCCTCGTCCGGCATCTCCGCGGGCCCCTTGTACGAGATCGGCACAAGGAACCCCTTGCCCCGGGCGAACTGCGCGGTGTGCAGGATCGGGGTGCCCGGGTGGCCCTCCTCGGGACAGGGCCACTGGGGCGCGTCCCCCCCGGCCAGCCTCTCCGGGGTTATCCCCGTATAGGACGGGGTGAGCTTGTTTATCTCCTTCAGGATGTCGTCAGCGCTCTCGTAGTCGAAGGTGGTGCCGCCCATCCTCTTGGCGATCTCCGCTGTGATCCACCAGTCCGGCTTGGATTCGCCCGCGGGCTCCAGCACCTTGTTGAGCTTCTGTACCCTTCTCTCCGTGTTGGTGAAGGTGCCCTCCTTCTCCATGGACGCGGCCGCGGGCAGGATCACGTGGGCATAGGGGGTGGACTCGGTGGGGAATATGTCCTGGACCACGAGGAATTCCAGCTTCTTCAGGTTCTCCTCCACGTGCTTTATGTCCGGGTCGGAGAGCATGGGGTTCTCGCCCACGAGGTACATGGCCTTCAGGCTGCCGTCCGCCATTCCCTGGAACATCTTGGGTATGGTGAGGCCGATCTCGCCGGGCATGTCCTCGTCCACGTCCCACGCGGCCGCGAACTTCTTGCGCACGTTCTCGTCGGTCACGGGCTGGTACCCGGTGAACACGTTGGGGAGCGCGCCCATGTCGCACGCGCCCTGCACGTTGTTCTGGCCCCGAAGCGGGTTGACCCCGCCCCCGGCCTTGCCCACGTTGCCGAGCAGCATCTGGAGGTTCGCGGTGGCCATGACGTTGTCCGTGCCGTGGGTGTGCTGGGTTATGCCCATGGCATAGAGCAGCGCGCCCGGCCTGTTGGCCGCGAGGACCCTCGCGGCTTCCACTACCTTTTCCGCGGGAACGCCGGTGTGCTTCTCAACGAAGTCGAGGTCGTACTCCTTGAGCGACTCCTTGAACTCGTCGAAGTTCTCGCACCTGGCCTCAACGTACTCCTTGTCGTATATACCCTCGTCCAGCAATACCCGGCAAAGCCCCATGAGAAGAGCGATGTCGCTGCCGGGGGTCTGCCTGAGATGGAGGGTCGCATACTTGGTGATGGGTATCTCGATGGGATTGGCCACCACCAGCCTCGCGCCGTCCATCACCGCGCGGCGCACCCTGGTGGCTATCACCGGGTGGGTGGCGGAGGTGTTGGAGCCTATGACCAGAAGGGACTTGGCCTCCTGGATGTCTGCAATGGAGTTGGTCATTGCGCCTGAGCCGAAGGACCTGACCAGACCGGCCACGGTGGGCGCGTGTCAGAGCCGGGCGCAGTGGTCGATGGAGTTGGTTCGGAGGAGCCCCCTGGTCAGCTTCATGATGACGTAGTTCTCCTCGTTGGTTACCTTGGCCGACGCGACGACCCCGATCTCCTCGGGCTTGTAGCCCTTGAGTTTTTCAGCCACCAGGTCAAGGGCCTCGTCCCACTCCGCGTCCCTGAACTCGCCGTTTTCCCTGATGAGCGGCTTGGTGAGCCTGCCGGGGTGCTGGACGAACTCCGCGATGCCGAAGCGGCCCTTTACGCAGGCCTGGCCCAGGTTCGCGGGGCCCTCCGGGTCGGGAAGCACCTGCACGATGCGGCCGTCCTGCTTCTCGAAGATCATCTGGCAGCCAACGCCGCAGTAGGGGCATATGGACTTTACGATCTCCTTGCGCGCGCCCCCGCGGTAGAAATCCTTGAGAAAGCGCGCCTGGTTTCCGGGAAGGGATGACCCGATCTCCTGGGCCTCGGCCTCGAACTCCCTGGGCAGGAGCGCGAGCGCGCCCACGGGGCAGACGTCTACGCACGCGGCGCAGAACTGGCACCCGGCCTCGGGCAGGGGCAGGTCGAGGGGGGTGCCCACCTCCTGGATGCCCTCCACCTCCTTCATCACCACCACGGACGCGCCCCTGAACTCGTGGCACATCCTCACGCACCTGCCGCACTTGATGCACAGGTTGTAGTCCCGGCGGAAGAAGGGGTTGTCCGCCAGGACCTCCTTCTCCTTCACCGTGGGGGCCACGTAGGGCCTGTCTATGCCGAGGCCCTCGATGAGATTCTGGAGTTCACAGTTCTGGTTGCTGTCGCACCCGGGGCACTCCCGGGGGTGCTCCGCCAAGATGCCGGAGAGCACCTCTCTCCGGAACTCCATCACCCTGTCCGTCGCGGTCATAACCACCATTCCGTCCACAGCAGGGGTCGCGCAGGCCTCGGGGAGCCCCCTTTGGCCCTCGATCTCCACCGCGCACACCCGGCACTGCCCGGAAGGCTTCAGCGAGGGGTGGTGGCACAAGGTGGGGATTTCGATCCCCAGGGCTTTGGCCGCGTCAAGTACAGTGGCTCCCTCGGCTACCTCAACCTCTTTCCCGTTAATGGAGAGCTTTATCGTATTCATCTATTCACCCTGTAATTGTTGAATTAACAATAGCAGTCGGTCAGGAGACGACCGGGATAACGGATCGGGCCCGGAAAATCGCCTCGCCGGGGGCCCTCTTCACCGCCCTTGGGATCGGGGCGCGGCCCATATTTTGACCATTGGTGTTTTTTAGCACAAAGCTCGAGGGTTGTCACCGATTTTTTTGCGGTCGCGCGGCGGGATATTTAACGAAAATAATTGGGTTAAGAGCCGGTTTTTCCCTCTTGGGCCGGGCCGTTTTCCGGGCCGCCAAAAAGATAGCGCCTCGTCTGTTCGTACCTGAGGCCCCCTTTTTCGTCCCCCGCGCGCCAGGTCTCGATTATCCTGCCCTGGTGGATGAAGAGGAAGCTTGCGGCCATCCTCGTGGCCTGGGCCAGGTCGTGGGTGACCATGAAGACCGTGGTCCTGAAGTCCCGGTTGATCCTCCTGACGAGGTCCTCCAGCTCCTTTATGGACTCCGGGTCGAGGCTTATTGTGGGCTCGTCCAGGAGGAGCGCCCTGGGCCTGAGCACCAGCGCTCTTGCCAGGGCCACCTTGCGGGCCTCCCCGCCGGAGAGCGTGTGCACGCCCCGGTCCTCGAACCCGGCCAGGGACACGAACTCAATGGCCTCCCTCACCCTTTTGGCCGTTTTGGCGCGGCCTATGCCCCGGAACCTGAGACCCTTGGCCACGTTTGAGAACACGGTGCCGGAAAAGAGCAGCGGATCCTGGCTCACCAGGACCATCTTTCTCCTCGATTCGAGGAGGTCATTGGACCCCGAGGTCGCGTCCTGGCCCAGGAAAAAGACCCTCCCTTCCGTGGGCCGGATGAGGAGATTCAGGATTCTCAAAAGGGTGGTCTTGCCCGCGCCGTTGAAACCGAGGAGCGCGTGGATGAGCCCCTCCTCGAGGGCCAGGGAGATGTCCTCGAGTATCCGGGCGCCCTCCACCCGGTAGCCCACTCCCTCAAGGACGAACAGCGGCTCTTTCTCCGCCACGTTACACCCCCCCTTCGGCACGGTGCGCGCGGCCGCCCTTTATCATGGAGAGCGCGAGGTTCAGCCCCAGCGCGATGAATATGAGCACCATGCCCAGCCCTATGGCCTGCTCGAAGTTACCCATGGAGGTCTCAAGCACGATCGCGGTGGTCATTACCCTGGTCGCGCCCGCGATGTTGCCCCCCACCATCATGACCGCGCCCACCTCCGCGACCACCCGGCCGAGCCCCGCGAGCACCGCCCCCGCTATGCCGAGCCTGGCCTCCCGGACCACCACCCACACGGCCTGATACCTGGTCGCGCCCAGGGAGAGCGCCTCCCTGAAGGCTCTCGGGTCCGCACCCTGGACCGCGGCAAGGCTCAGCGCGCAGACTATGGGAAACGAGAGCACCGTCTGCGCGATGATCATGGCCCTGTCCGTGAACAGGAGTCCCAGGTCGCCCAGGGGGCCCGACCTGGAGAGCACCAGGTAGACCACCAGCCCCACCACCACGGGAGGGAGCCCCATGAGAGTGTCCAAAATGGTCACCAACAGCCCCCTCGCGGGAAAACGGGAGAAGGCCAGAAACGCGCCGAAGGGGATGCCCAAAAACGCGGCGATGGCCACCGCGCTAAGGGAAACCTTCAGCGAGAGCGCGACAATGAAAAATAGCCCGGGGTCTGCCGAGAGTATCAGCAAAAGACCTTGCTTTAGCCCCTGGACTATTGTCTCCATCCGGCCCTCTTACCTCGCGCTCGGGTGAAACAGCACCTCGCCGAACTTCCGGTAGGTCCCTATGAGCCTCTGGGTCTTCTTAGAGAGCATCCATTCAACGTAGGTCTGCGCGAGATCTCTTTTTACGTGGGGGCACTTCTCGGGGTTCACCTCGATGATGCCGTACTGGTTGAAGAGCACCGGGTCCCCCTCGGTCAGGATGGCCAGCCTGAGCCTTTTCCCCATCTTCTCCTTGAACGCGAGCCAGGTGCCCCGGTCGGTGAGGGTGTAGGACGACATCTCCCCCGCGACCCTAAGGGTCGCGCCCATGGACTGGCCCAGTGATTTGTACCAGCCACCCCTGGGTTTTATTCCGGCCCTCTTCCAGATCGCGAGCTCCTTTATGTTGGTGCCGGAGTTGTCCTCCCGGGACGCGAAGGTTGCCTGCAGAGCGGCAATTTTTTTAAATGCGTCCGACGCGCTTTTCAGGCCCTTTACGCCCGCGGGGTCGTTTGGCGGCCCCACGATCACGAAGTCGTTGTACATGAGGTCGAACCGTTTTACGCCGTAGCCCCCGGCCACAAAGGCCTCTTCCCTCGCCTTCGCGTGGACCACCAGAACGTCCGCGTTGCACTCCTTGGCCAGCCTGAGGGACGCGCCGGTCCCCTTGGCCACCACCCGGACCCCTATCCCCGTCTCCCTGGTGAATACCGGGTGCAGGTACCCGAAGAGCCCGGAGTTGTAGGTTGAGGTGGTGGACGCGACGGTTATGAACCTTGGCCCCGCGCCGACGTAGGCCGAAGAAGAAAGAAATAGCAGAACAGCGACCGCTGGGACAAGCCTCTTCATGATAATTTCCATCCAATCAGCTTCAGAATCGAGATCAGCGTTTAGGGAACAGGTCACCTATCCTGGAATCCGGGCCACAACGTTGCCCGTCTCCTCCACCTCGTAGCCCCCCATCTTTTCCACCCGCTCTCTAAAGTCTGCAGACCGGATTATCTCGAGGAGCAGGGCTATCTTTTCGTCGTCCATAAACTCCGACGGTATGACAAGATCGTAGCGCTCCCTCGTTATGGGAACGAAGTCCAGCCCCAGGGCCTTCGCGGCCGCGTGGATTCCCATGCCCGTGTCCACCGCGGCGGAGAGCACCGCGACCGCGACGTTCATGTGGGTGTACTCCTCGCTGGGGTAGCCCGCGATACTTGAGGGGTCCACCCCGGCCTTTTCGAGCTCGTAGTCGAGGAGTATCCGGGTGCCGGAGCCCGGCTGCCGGTTTACGAACACCACGCCCTCCCGGGCGAGGTCGGCCACACCCGCGATCCCCTTCGGATTCCCGGGCCGCACCATCAGCCCCTGCCACCGGTGGACCAGGGTAATCACGGTGACCGGCACCCCCTTGAGGTAGCGGGCTATATAGGAGAGGTTGTACTGGCCGGTCTCGGTGTCGAGGAGGTGGGAGCCCGCGAGGTGCGAGGAGCCCTTCCTCAGGGCCAAGAGCCCTCCCAGGGACCCCACGTTGGAGGAGGAGAGCTGGATTCTGCCGGAGGTGCGCTCCTTCAGGAGGCTGGCCAGGAGGTCGAGGCACAGGTCGTGGGACCCAATGGCCAGGAGCGTGTTCTCTATCGCGTCAAGGGGCTTGAGCAGCTCTGCCGCGGTCTCCTCGCCCTCGGTGAGCCCGGAGAGCTCCTGGGGAATCCGAACAATGCCGTCGGCCCGGGTGAGCGAGGTTATCACCCCCGCGCCGCCCATGAGCGGGGTCGCGGCCACCTTCGCGCCCACCCTGCCCAGGATCACCCGCACGTGCTCTTCCAGGCCCAGCTTGGAGGGGAGCTTGCGCCCGATGGAGACCGGGACCTTCTCCGGCCCGGGGGGCAGGAGGCCCTGGGCCATGTAGATGAGGGGCCGCACGAACTCGTTGAACGAGATCACCGCGGAGACCGGGTACCCGGGAATCCCGAACACCGGCCTCTTTGAGACCTCGGCCATCACGGTGGGCTTGCCGGGCATCACTGCAACCCCGTGGACGAAGAGCTCCCCCAGCTCGCCCAGGAGGTCCGGGGTGAAGTCCTCCCTGCCGGTGGAAGAGCCCGCGTTGATGAGAATAAAATCGTAGCCCTCGTCAAGG
>JARFUL010000224.1 GCA_029289015.1 Syntrophobacteria bacterium
AATCGGTGGTCTGCTGGACCCAGTGACCCGGAAATCATGTCTTCCCAGGCCCGGAGAAGTCCCTGCCCAATTAAATTGCCACGCGCTGGACTATTTTACCAGATTTATGGTTGGCTTCGGGAAGTACTGCCCGCGAGCGACAATCCGCAACCTCTTTGCAGCCAAGAAAAAAGGGCTACATCATAATCGCTATAAGCCATCAAAATAGTTTGATTATACCGGCGTGATTAGAACCTGCTACCTCCCCCCATACTGCCGGTAGAGCCCCACCACCACGCCCACTATCTCCACCCTATCGGGCTCTGCAAACACGGGGCTGTGCTTTTCGCTTGCCGGCCGAAGCTCCACAAGGCCCTCCTTCATGAAGAGCCTTTTCACCGTGGCCTCGCCGTCGAGGAGCGCGACCACGGTCTGGCCGCTACTTACCAGGTGGTCCTGCTTGCGCACGATCAAATAGTCGCCGTCCCGGATCCCGTCTTCAACCATGGAGAACCCGGTGACCTTGAGCGCGAAGTTGCCCTGGCCCCGCACGAGCCACTCCGGCACGTCCAGCTCGTCGGGGGTCTCGAAGGGCTCGATGGGCATCCCCGCCGCGACCCGGCCCAGAAGCGGGATGACCTGGGCCTTGGGCGCGAGGGGAAGGAGCTCGAACGCGCGCTTGCGGTTGGACCAGGGCGACCTGAGAAACCCCCTCTTTTCGAGCTGCTTTAGGTGCTTGGCCACCGAGTTGAGGGACCTGAAGCCCAGCCCCCGGCGAATCTCCTCGTAGGAGGGCGGCAAACCCTTCTCCTCAAGGTAGCTCTTCAAGAAGTCGTAGACCCTCTTTTGCTTCTCAGTGAGATACATCCGGGCTTTACCTCCTTGTTTTAGGCCACTTTAGGTGAAAATAAGGTGTATGTAAAGGAAAAAATGGGCACAGTCTGCCTTCTCCGGGCCTGGCTTTCGGCAGAACGTGGAGACCGCTCCATACTAAGGAGTAGTGGAAAATAATCGCAGCGCGGGGTTTTATACCCCGCGGGACGCGCATGGAGTAACAAAAAGAGCGGCAATGCCACGCCGAATCATTCGGGTTAACTCTTTTTGGGGGACCCCTCCAGGTAGCGGCTGCATCTGGGGAGCCCGAAGCACTCCCTCTCGAAGTAGCCGCAGGTCTCGCACTTCTTGGCGGGCCTTGTCTCGTCCCTTAAGAACCGGTGGAGCGCGCTGCACTCCTTTTTTACGGTGTCCGGGTCGCTGGCTATGTGGGAGGTGGGCGCGTCCGGGTCGCCCAGGGTGGGGTACCCGCAGATGATGGTCCCGTCCACCAGGAGCCCCAGCCTGCCCGCGGAGTTGAAGTAGCGGACCGCTTCCGACGGCCCGTCCTTCACCGTGAGGTTGGTGACCAGCATCCCCCTGGCCCTGGGGCACAGGTGGTGGAGTATCTCGGCTGTGGGTTTGGTTACGGTGTCGGAGCGCAGGTCAACAGGTTCCATGGGAATCTCAGCCCCGGCCTCTTATTTGCCGCACTCGGGGCAGGAGAGACTTTCCTCCTCGTTGTTCCCCTTGGCCGCCTCCTTCTCCTTCTCCTTCACGAGCTTCTCCATCTTCTTGAGCCGCTCGTCCACCAGGTTGTAGAGGGTGCCCTTGGGGTAGACACCCTTTGCGGTTTTCTTGCCCGCGCGCATGCCGATGAGTATCTCGAGCCCCTCCCCGATGGTGGAGATGGGGTAGATGTGGAACTTCTTCTCCTTGACCGCTTCCACCACCTCGTCCTTGAGCATCAGGTTCGCGACGTTCTTGTCCGGGATGACCACCCCCTGGCTGCCGGTGAGCCCCTTGTGGTTGCAGATGTCGAAGAACCCCTCGATCTTCTGGCTCACCCCGCCTATGGGCTGGATCTCCCCCTTCTGGCTCACCGAGCCGGTGACCGCCAGCCCCTGGAAGATGGGCTTTTCACTGAGCGCGGAGATGAGCGCGAAGAGCTCCGCGGCGGACGCGGAGTCGCCTTCCACCATGCCGTAGCTCTGCTCGAACGCTAGAGAAGCCGCGAGGGATATGGTCTTGTCCTGGCCGAAGTTCTCCCGGATGTAGGAGCTAAGTATCATCACCCCCTTGGTGTGGAGGCTGCCCCCCAGCTTGGCCTCCCTCTCGATGTCCGTGACCCCGGACTTGCCCAGGTATACGGTCGCGGTTATGCGGTTGGGCTTGCCAAAGGTGTGGTCGCCGGAGGAGAGCACCGCGAGGCCGTTCACCTGGCCGACTTTGTAGCCGTCGGTCTCCACCCAGAGGATGTCCCTCTTCACGTATTCCTTGACCCGCTCCTCAATGAGGGACCTCCTCCTCTTCCGGCTCTTGATGGCCTTGGCCACGTACTCACGGTTTATGAGCTCCTCTTTGTCCATGTTCGCGTAGTACTCGGCCTCCTTCACCACGTCCGCCAGGTGCCCTATCTCCAGCGAGAGCTTCTTGCGGTCTCCGGTGAGCTCCATGGAGTACTCCGCGAGCTTGGCCACCCCGGTGGCGTCCAGGTGCTTCAGGTCGGAGTCCCGGCAGAACTGGCCCATTGCCGCGCCCACCCTCCTGAAGTTGGTGACGTTCGCGTCCATCTGGTTGTCGAGGTGGGCCTTGACCTTGAAGAGCTCCGGGAAGGCCTCGTCGTAGATGTAGAGAAGCTGGTAGAGGTAGTTGGACCCGGTGAACACCACCTTGACGTCCAGGGGTATGGGGCCGGGCTTTATGGTCTTGGTGGAGAACAGACCGAAGAACTCCGAGGGGTCCTCGATCTTTATCTCGCCGTCCCGGAGCGCCCTCTTGAGCGCCTCGTAGGGGAAGCCGTACCTCAAAAGGTCCAGGACCTTGATTATCAGGTACCCGCCGTTGGCCTTGTGGAGCGCGCCGGGCTTGATCATGGTGAAGTCTGTGACCAGCGCGCCGAAGACCGCGACCCTCTCCACGGAGCCGAAGAGGTTCAGGTAGTTGGGGTTGGACTCTATGATCACCGGAGCGCCCTTGGTGTCGGAGTTGTCAATGAACACGTTGACCTTGTAGCGCTTGAAGGTCTGCTCCTGGGTGGGCATGGGCATGGGTATGGGTATGGGCCCGTGGGGCTGATCCTCGGGCTTCTTCTTGAAGTCCTCGATGTTCTTGAAGATGTCCTCCTTGACCTCGTCCATGTATTTCAGGGCATCCTCTTCGTTCTCGTACTTGTCCCTGAGGTGCTCTATGACGGTCCCCACAACGTAGTGCGCGATCTCGTTGTCGAGGCGGGACCGCTTCTTCTCGAAACTTTCCTCCTCCCGGCGGATCATCTTTATGGCCTCGTTCATCTCCACCTGGAGGTCGTCCCCGCGTTTTCTCAGGTCGTTCTTGTCCTTCTCGGAGAGGGTGGAAAGCTCCTCCTGGCTCATGGGCTCGCCCGTCTTGGTCGCGGGGATGATCATCATGCCCACCTGGGAGAACTGGAGGATGAACCCCTTTCCCTTGGCCCTCTGGGAGAGCTCCTCGATGATCCTTTTCTTGTTCCTCTCGAAGACCTGCTTGACCTCGGCCTCCTTGGCCCGGTAGTCGTCGGAGTCGAAGACCTGGGGGATCTTGGAGGCCAGAGACTTGACAAGCTCGTCTATGTCCCGCTGGAGCTTCTTCCCCATTCCCGCGCTCATGAATATGGGCCGGGGGCTGTCGGGCTTCTCGAAGTTGTGGACGTAGCACCAGTCCGGGGGCACCTTGAGGTCCTTCGCGGCCCTCTTGAGGTAGTTCTTCGCGATGTAGGTGAGCCCGGTGTTGGGCTCTCCCGCGAGGTATATGTTGTACTCCAGGCTGGCCATCTCCATCCCGAACTTGAGGGCCTCCCTCGCCCTCTCCTGGCCCAGCACCCCCTCGGGCAAAGACTTCATGTTCACGGTGGAGGTTATCTTGAGGGAGTTGGGGTTTACAGTGGCCCGAAGCCGGTCCCACCTTATCTCCTTAGGTTTTCTCGGCATTGAAAAGCCCTCCTTTTCCACATACATTCAGCAAAGACCAAAAACCTTAGCTTTTGCGCGTCAACCCATGATATTCAGGGTGAGCCTGCCGCCCCTTGAGAGCGCGGCCG
Source organism: Syntrophobacteria bacterium (assembly GCA_029289015.1). GTDB lineage: Bacteria > Desulfobacterota > Syntrophobacteria > JARFUL01 > JARFUL01 > JARFUL01. The sequence continues at coordinate 4,070 of JARFUL010000224.1, forward strand.
CGCTCATAATCTGCCGGATAGCGTTTATGTTCTTGCCGTTCTTGCCGATGATCCTTCCCTGGTCCTCACCGGCCACGGCCATCTCCAGTATTGTAAGATCTCCCCTTCTCCTCTCCGCTATGAGGACCTCGTCCGGGTTGTCAACCAGGCCTGACACTATGAAGGTGAGAAGCTCTTTTAACATCTTTGTTTCCGTCTCCTTTGAAAAGGGGCCAAAGCTCTTTCAGGTAGACGAGGCTCGCGTCGAGCCAGTCCTCACGGTGGGGCTCCAGGGTGATTATGGGCTCAAGGGAGTTGTCTCTAAGGAAGCCGAACGCGGCCCCAAAGTCTATGTCGCCCATGCCGAGCCCCCAGTGGTAGTCCCATACGCCGTCGTTGTCGTGGAGGTGGACCATCTTCAGCCGGGGCGCGAGGGCCTTAAGCCACCCCAAGAGCCCGGTGCGGCTGAAGACCCTCGCGTGGCCCACGTCGAGGCAGAAACCCACGTTGTCGCCACCGAGACCCTCCACCAACTCTACCAGAGTCCCGGGGTCGGGCTCAAACACGTTTTCAAAAAGAACCTCGGTGCCGAGCTCACGTCCCCTTTGTACTATCGCGGAGAAGGTCTCAAGGCTGCCCTCGAGCCACTCGCCATAGTTCTCGTGATACCTGCGGTGGCTGTATCCAGTGTGGCAGACCACGGCCAGGGGGCTGAATATCTCCACCAAGTCGAAGGCCTGGCTGAGCCTCCTTTGGGAAACGGACCGTATCTCGGGGTCCGGGGAGCCGGGGGCAAGGTCGGTGAAGGGCGCGTGCAGGGTGACGCTCCTTATGTTTTGCCTCAAAATTCGGGCCAACTCTTCGAGCTCCCGTTTCTTCGGGTCCGAATAGAAGGTGTAGTCGAGGCCTATCTCGGGGTTTATCCCCAAGGAGATCACCCTTCTAAGGAGCTTCCCCTTGAGAAGCGTAAGGGGAACGCTTACCTGAACCTCAGTTAGTATTCTCTGTGCCTCTTCCACGCCATAACCGGGGGTATTCGTATTGAAAGCCTCTTTCCAGATGGGGTATAATCTTAGCTTCTGAAAAACTTTGAATCCAGAGAAATATTATAACATGCGGGCCTACTTCCTAAAACCGCCCGCGCTGAGAGGGGACCGATGAAACAGTACGTGGTGGATGAGCTGAGACCCCGGGACGTTGAAAAGGTCAGGAAGTTCCTTGAGGACAACGCGGCCCCCGCGCCCCTCACCGGGCTCTACCGCCTCGAGCTGCCCCAAAAGATGCTGGGAGACGACCAGAAGGGCCACGAGGAGTGCGGCCCCCACTATTTCTCCGTCAACCTGGGGGACAGCTACGTGAGGTTTGAACTATTAATCCGGTGCACCGAGAAGATACGGTGCACCTGCATCGCCTACGCTACCCACGCGCAGCGGGAGCACATCATCGGGTACGCGGACGAGATGCTGGAGCTGTTAAACATCCTGGTCTAGGTCGCGTCGGAACAAACCTTCTTTTCCAGGTCCAAGAGCGCGCGCTTTACCTCGGGCCCCGAGCCGAACCCCCCGACCCCGCCCGATGCCGGCACCACCCGGTGGCAGGGTATGAAGAGCACCGCGGGATTCCTGCCCAGCGCATTGCCCACCGCCCTTGCCGCACGATGTTTTTTTATCCTCCGGGCGAGCTCGCCATAGGTGAGGGTCCGGCCGCAGGGTATCTTCGCGGCCTCCTCCCAGACCGACCTTTGAAAGGGGGTGCCTTCGAGCTTCAGCGGCACGGTGAACCGACCCCTTTGGCCGCTGAAGTATTCCTCCACCTCTCTCTTTGCAAGGGCCAGTATCTCAAGGTCTCCGGGTTTTGACCCGTGGGGGACAAGATACTTGCCCGGCCGGAAGGTGGCCCACACAACGTGACCGCGCGAGACCGCGACGTAGAAGGGGCCCACGGGAGTGGCTATGGAGAGAGGGTTCTTCAAGCGAGGATAAAGTCGGTGATAAAGGGGTTTTCTTGAATCTCCCGGCCCATGGTGGATGTGGGGGTATCGCCGTAGTCGTGGCCCGGCCAGACCACCGTCTCCTCCGGCAGGGGCAGGAGCCGCTCCTCTATGGACTTGAGCAGCGTGTCCAAGGACGCGCCCGCGAGGTCGGTCCTTCCCACCGCGCCCACGAACAGGGTGTCGCCGGTAAATAAATTATTACCAACGTAGAAGCAGACCGAGCCCGGGGTGTGGCCCGGGGTGTGGATGACCTTTATCTTCAGCTCCCCCACCTCGATCACGTCGCCATGCTTTACCAGCACGTCCACCGGGTCGGGCGGGGGAAGGCCCAGGTCCCTCTTCGTCATCTCCCGGCCCACCGGCGACTGGAAGAACTCGTCGTCCGCCTCGTGCATCACCGTGGCCGCGCCCAGATGCTCCTTCATCTTTATGTTCGCGAGCACGTGGTCCGCGTGGCCGTGGGTGTTGAGTATGTATTTGACCGCGGCGTCTTCCTCGTCAATGGCCTTAAGTACCTTCTCTTCATCCCCCGCGGGGTCGATTATCGCGGCATCTTTGGTCTTTGGACACACCACGAGGTAGGTGTGCACCATGTAGGGGCCTGCCAGGATCTGGTGGATTATTGGTTTTGGCATGAATGTTCCCCCTCAGCCCAGCTGCTATCTCCCCCCTAGAGTCCTATAATTCTTACATCCGTCCTTGTCACCCAGCTCACAGGCCCTCTTGAAGTCCTCCCTGGCCCTATCGTTGTCTCCTTTCTTATACCAGGCAACCCCCCGGTTGTTGTAGGCTTCCGCAAGGTCGGGCTTGAGCTCTATGGCCCTGTTATAGTCCTCTATGGCCCTGTCGTATCGGCCCTTTTCGTCCCAGGCATTGCCCCGGTTGCTGTAGGCTTCGGCATAGTCCGGCTTCAGCTCTATGGCCCTGTCATAGTCGGCTATGGCCCTGCCGTGGTCGCCCTTCTTCTCCCAGGCGTTCCCCCGGTTGTTGTAGGCATAGGCATAGTCCGGCTTGAGCTCTATGGCTTTTGTGTAGTCCTCTATGGCCCTGTCGTAGCGGCCCTTTTTCCCCCAGGCGAGCCCCCGGTTGTTGTAGGCGTCCGCATAGTCCGGCTTCAGCTCTATGGCTTTGTCGTACTCCGCTATGGCCCTGTCGTAGCGGCCCTTTTTATGCCAGGCGAGCCCCCGGTTGTAGTAGGCTTCCGCATCGTCAGGCTTGAGCTCTATGGCCCTGGTGAAATCCCCTATTGCCCTGCCGAGTTCGCCCTTCTTCGCCCAGGCTATTCCCCGGTTGTTGTAGGCGGATGCATAGTCCGGCTTGAGCTCTATGGCTCTGTCATAGTCCTTCATGGCCCTGTCGTATCGGCCCTTTTTCCTCCAGGCAGCCCCCCGGTTGTTGTAGGCTTTGGCAAAGTCCGGGTTCAGCTCTATGGCCCTGCTATAGTCCTTTATGGCCCTGTCGTAATCTTCTTCGTAGTAGCTCTTGTCGCCCCGCTCTACCCACTGGGCCGCGGTTAGTTCATCCGAGGCCTTCTTTGCATCCTGGACCAGCTTTTTTCTGCCCGGCTCGTCCTTTGCCGCCCGGTGCTTTCTCTCAAGGTCCGCGAACCTCTCTTTGAGCTCCCTGTAGTCTTTTTGAAGACTTTTGTAGTCTTCAACCAGCCTCTGGTCCTTCTTCAGCGCGGCTATCCGCTCCCTGAGCACCGAGGTGTCCACCACCGCCTTTATCTTGAGCGTCAGCTTGAGGTTCTCCCCCACCTGGCGCCAGCCTTCATCTAGCACCGTGGCCGAGATGAGGGACGCGGCCAGGGCCAGGACTTCGTCCTTTACCAACAGGCTGTTCTTTACAATAGGAAGTGATTCGAGGTAAGTACCCGCCTCCTCCACCGCGAGCCTCTTCGCGTCATGCATGGCGAACCTGCGCGCGTCGGCTTTGCTTTCAAGGTCGCCCATAACGTGGGAGCCGGTCGCGTATACTGTTTTGTTTGGCTGTCCAAAAAGGGGTGCTGAAAAGAGGAGAGCTCCAATAAAGAGAGCTGTAAAAATAAGAGGCCGCGTTTTCATAACAAATCCCTTAGCCAAAAGACTTGGGTCCCGCAACGTATCCTAACACTTAACGTAAAATGTCATTCTGAGCGAAGCGAAGAACTAAAAAGCCTCATTGAGGCCCCTTCGCGGCCGCGTCCCGGATGGCCTGTATGGCCGCGGCCCGGTCTTCCTTGCCGAAGATCGCGGACCCTATCACGAGTATGTCTGCGCCCGCTCCTGCGACCAGGCCCGCGGTCTCGGGGCCGACGCCGCCGTCCACGGATATCTCGAAGGAGAGCCCCAGCATCTCCCGTATCTCTGCCAACTCCTCGATCTTTCTCAGCGGCTCGGGGATGAACTCCTGGCCCCCGAACCCGGGGTTCACCGTCATGATCAGGACCTCATCCACGAAGTCCAGCGTTTCGGAGATGGTGGAGACCGGGGTCAGGGGGTTGAGGCACACCCCCGCGCTCCTGCCCGCGCCCCGTATGTGCATCAGCGTGCGGTGCAGGTGGTGGCACACCTCCTGGTGCACGATGATGGTGTCGCACCCCGCGGCTATGAACTCGTCGAGGAGCACGTCGGGGTTGGTCACCATGAGGTGGGTGTTCAGCGGCAGGGAGGTGACGCGCCGGACCGCGGCCGCGACCAGCGGCCCGATGGTGAGGTTGGGCACGAAGTGCCCGTCCATCACGTCCACGTGGATCATGTCCGCGCCCGCGCGTTCCACCTCAGCCACCTCCTGGGCCAGCCTGCCGAAGTCCGCGGAAAGGATCGAGGGTGCTATCTTCACCATGTCTTGTCCTCCGTGAGATACTCTTTTTCCAGGGGCTCCCCATTGACGAACACCCTTATCTCCTCCTTGGGCTCGAGCCTCAAGACCAGGAACACGGTCTCGCCCCCTGCGTGGTGCGCCCGGTAGAGCTCCCTTCTGGCCGTGCCCTTCACCGCGAAGACCTCAACCTCCAGGGTGCCCGGCATGGGGAAGAGGGTGAACTCCAGGGGCACAAGCCCGCCCGTGCTCTTCGGGCCCGTCTTCCTGTTTACGGTGAGGGAGACCCTGGCCCCCTCAGTCACCATGTAGCCGGAGAGCGGGTGCTGGCTGATCACCGTGTCCTCCTCGATGCCCGCGAGGAAGCCCTCCTTTAGCTCCTCGGCCCGAAGCCCCAGATCGCCGAGAAGGGCCAGCGCGTCGGTGGTGGCCTTGCCTCTGAGCTCCGGCATGGCCAGCCGCGGGGGCCTTTGCCCCAGGGATACCAGAAGGTTTACCTTGGTGAACCTGGCCACCTCCACGTGGGGGCCGGGATCCTGGGCCGCGACCCGGTCCTTCTTGCTCCCCGCGAGGTAGATCCGGGCCACCTTGCCCCGGGCCAGGCCGTTCTCCTCCAGGACAAACGCGGCCCGGGAGAGCTCCATGCCCGTCACCGCGGGGACCACCACCTTCTCGCTCCCCTGGGAGATGACAACGAACACGTCCCTGCCCCTTCTCACCGTCGCGCCCGGAAGGGGCTCCTGGTCCACCACCAGGTTGCGGCCTATGGTCTCGGAGTACCTGAACCCCTTGAGCTTGAGCCCGAGCTCTCCCCTTGTGAGCTGCTCCAGGGCCATGGCCATGTCCCGGCCCGTGAGGTCCGGCACCACCACCTCGCCGGTGGAGCGCACAAAGAGCCTGGTCACCAGGTAGCCGCCCACCCCTGCGAACGCGAGGAAGATCGCGGCGTATACAAGCCACCTGAAGAGACCTTTTATGACCCTGCCCATTTCAATAAAGGGGCCGCGTGCAGGCCCAAGCTATGCGAGATCCGGTTTTTTTTCTCGATGAGAAGCCATTTTTGCCCGGAAGGGACAAGATTTCAAGTTAAGTTAGCCCACTGCGGCCTTCTTTTAAAGGACTATTATGCCCTCGCGAGCCGCGCGGCGAAAAACCCGTCCGTCTCGTGGCGCTGCGGCATGGCCCTCAAAAACCCGCGCGGGTCGGCCAGCACCTTAGCGGCAGGGGGGAGAACCCTGGACGCGGGCTCGAGGGAAAAGCGGCTGTTGCCCTCCAAAAAGGCATCAATGACGCCCCCGGTCTCCTCATGGGTTATGGTGCACACCGCATAGACCAGCGCGCCCCCCGGCCGGGTTTGCGCGGCCGCGCTGGCAAGAAGCTCCATCTGCACCCCGGCGAGCCTGCGGGGGTCCTTTCTCTGGACCCGCCACTTTATATCCGGGTTGCGCCGAAGGGTCCCCAGCCCGGTGCACGGCGCGTCGAGGAGCACCAGGTCGTAGCCCGCTTGAGGGGCAAACTCAAGAAGGTCCGAGGCCATGGTGGCCACGGAGCTGATGGAGAGCCTTGCCGCGTCCTTCTTCAGGGCCTCGAGCTTCCACGCGTAAAGATCCAGCGCGTCCACTGAGCCCGTCTCTTCCATGAGCATGGCCAGGTGCAGCGCTTTGGTGCCCAGCCCCGCGCAGCAATCCAGAACCCTCGCCCCCCTCTCGGGCGCTCCCAGGAGGCCCACCGCCTGGGACCCCTCGTCCTGGATCTGGAAGAGCCCCTCTCTGAAGCCGGGCAGCTCACCCGGCGACCGGCCCGGGGACTCCACGATCACCGCGTCCGGCGCGAACCTGCCGGGCCGCGCGGCAAACCCGGCATCCCCGAGGAGCCGCACAAGCTCCTTTTGGCTCGTCTTGAGGGTGTTTGCCCGAAGGGTCAGAGGTGCCACCTGGTTGTTGGCCGCAAGGAGCCGGGCCGTCTCCTCGGCCCCCAGCTCTCCCAGCCACCTCTCAACCAGCCACACCGGGTGGGAATATTTCAAAGAGAGATGGCTTGCGAGGTCTGCCCCGGGGTCGGGCCATGGTACCTTCTCCATCTCTCTTAGCGCGCGGCGAAGGAGCCCGTTCACCAGCGACTTGGCCCACCCCGCGGCCTTCACCGCCTCGTTTACCGCGGCGCTCTTAGGGATGCGGTCGAGGAACAAGATCTGGTAGAGCGCGATCCTCAGGATGCACCGCACCCTGGTGTCGAGCTTCTTCTTCTCCCTGAGAAAGGTGTCTATTACGAAGTCGAGTCTCAGCCGGTGGCGGATGACCCCGTAGGTCAGCTCCGTCGCGAGCCTTGCGTCCCTCTCGTCCAGCCCGGATAGGCTAAGGTCGCGCCTCAATATAATGTCGGGAAAGGCCCGGGACTTCTCCACCTTGAGCAGGGCCTTGAGGGCCACGGACCTGGCATCTGCTTTAGGCATGGGCTCATGCGGCTTGCTTGGGCGCGGGCGCGTGGGCCAGGAGCCTGGCCAGCGCGTGCCGGACCTCCTCGAGGGAGACCTCGGTGTTGAAGCAGGGCCCGTGGGGGCGGCGGTTGAGGATCCCGTAGACCGGTATGGGGTAGGAGTCCTGGATGCCAGAGGTGAGGTCCCTCTCGCAGGCCACCGCGAGGATAACGTCCGGCCTCTTCTCCACCACGATCTTGCGCGCGATGGTGCCGCCGGTGGCCACGGATATGTCCGCGTCGAACTCCTCGGAGAGCTCCATGAGCTCTTTCATGGGGCAAAGGCCGCACCTCTCGCAGTTGTCCGGGCTGGTGGTTATCCTCACCTTGCACTGGTCGTTCTGGAGGCAGTGGGGCATGAGCAAAAGTATCTTAGGGGACGCGGGGTTGGTGAGCTGGGCCAGGACCAGCTGGTTGTTTATCTCGATGAAGGAGCGCT
>JARFUL010000225.1 GCA_029289015.1 Syntrophobacteria bacterium
ATTACGGCACCCGGGTGGCAAAGGGGCTGGGCCTCGACGTGGCCTAGGTGAAGAGTCTGGCCGACATGTCCCATGAGGAGAGAGTCGAAGCTACCAAGGAGGGAACCTACGCCTGATTCCGGCGATAGAGGGTTGAGCCCCGCGTCCCATAATGGTAAAGAAAAGATGAGATGCTCCCCGCCCGTCGGGTTGGGAGCATCTTTTGCGCTGAAATGGTTACCATGTCGCAAAAATTTTCATTATCCTGTATCATAATAATCTTTGACGGAACTGCGGCCAGAGTACCTGGCGCCCCCGGGTTTTACTTTGATTCTAAAGAGGGTGACATGAAGGGACTCGTTCTATGCGGCGGCAAGGGGACCAGGCTCAGGCCCCTGACCCACACCGGGGCCAAGCAGCTCATCCCCGTGGCCAACCGGCCCATTCTCTACTATGTTCTGGACAACCTCAAGGACGCGGGAATTAAAGAGGTGGGGGTGATAATCTCTCCGGACACCGGTGAAGAGATACGGGACGCGGTGCGGGCCTGGGACCGCAAGGACGGGGTCTCCTTCCGGTTCATCCTGCAAGAGACCCCCTCGGGGCTCGCGCACGCGGTGATGGTGGCCGGGGACTTTCTGGGGAACGATCCCTTTGTCATGTACCTCGGGGACAATCTCATAGGCTCCGGGATCGCGGACCTGGTGGAGAAGTTCCAAAGAGAGGGGCCCGACGGCATGATCCTGCTCAAGGAGGTTGAAAACCCCTCGGCCTTCGGGGTCGCGGAGCTGAGCCGCAACGGGGAGGTCACCCGGCTGGTGGAGAAGCCCCAGGTCCCCCCCTCAAATTTGGCCCTGGTGGGGGTATACATCTTCTCCCCCGCGATCCTTCAGGCCGTCTCCAAGATAAAACCCTCCGCGAGGGGGGAGCTGGAGATAACCGACGCGATCCAGTGGCTCATCGAAAAGGGGGCCAGGGTCATGAGCCAGGTGCTGGGCCGCTGGTGGCTCGACACGGGGAAGAAGGACGACCTCCTAAAGGCCAACACCATAGTGCTGGACGACTGGGCCAGGGAGGAGATCGCGGGCGAGGTGGACGCCGCGAGCAGGGTCGAGGGCAGGGTGGAGCTGGCAGAGCGCGCCAGGGTGGCGGGCTCCACGGTCAGGGGTCCCACGGTGATAGGCGAGGGGTGCGTGGTGGAGAACTCGTTCATCGGCCCCTACACCAGCCTGGGGGAAGGGGTGGTGGTCAAAGACTCGGTGGTGGAGCACTGCGTGGTGCTGGCAGGGTCAAAGATCATCGGCGTGGACCGGCTGGAGGACAGCCTCATCGGGCGCAACGCGCAGGTGATATCTCACTCGAGCCACAGGTCCTACCGCATGTCCATAGGTGACGACTCGGTGGTGGAGCTGTAATGGGGCCTAAAGACAAGGTGAAAATCGGCAACAAGCCCATGAGGGTGCTGGTCACCGGGGGCATGGGGTTCATAGGCTCCCACTTTGTCCGCCACCTCATTCAAAGCTTCCCCGATCTTACCGCAATAAACCTGGACAAGCTCACCTACGCGGGCAACCCGGCCAACCTGGAGGACCTCAAGGACGAGCCCAGGCACGTATTCGTAAAGGGGGACATATTGGACACGACCCTGCTGGCCGGGCTCTTCCACGAGCACCACATCGACGCGGTGGTGCACCTGGCCGCGGAGTCCCACGTGGACCGTTCCATACTCGCGCCCAAGGAGTTCATAGACACCAATGTCTCCGGAACCCTGAACCTGCTCTCCGTAGCGCTCAAATCCTGGGAATCCCGGGGGCTGATGGAGAGCGCCCGGTTCGTCCACGTCTCCACCGACGAGGTCTACGGCTCCCTCGGCTTCAACGACCCGCCGGCAGGGGAGGACGCGCGCTTTACCCCCAACTCGCCCTACGCCGCGTCCAAGGCCGCGGGGGACCACCTGGCCAGGTCCTTCCACAGGACCTACGGCCTTCCCGTTGTCATCACCAACTCCACCAACAACTACGGCCCTTTCCAGTTTCCCGAAAAGCTCATCCCCCTGACCATAACGAGGATCATGGAGGGAAAGGCGGTCCCCATATACGGCCGGGGGAGAAACGTAAGGGACTGGCTCTACGTGGAGGACCACTGCCGCGCGCTCGCGCTGGTGCTCTTCGTGGGGAGGCCCGGGGACCGGTACAACGTGTCCGCGCGCTGCGAGCTCACCAACCTCGAGCTGGTGGAGGAGATAGCGTCCCTCATGGATGCCAGGACAAACCCGGCCCGCGCGTCCCGGGAGCTCATAACCTTTGTGGAAGACAGGCCCGGCCACGACCTTCGCTACGGCCTCGACTCCCTGAAGATAGCCAGGGAGCTGGGCTGGCGGCCCCAGGTTGACATTACGGAGGGTCTGTCCGTCACCATAGACTGGTACCTGGAAAACCGGGCATGGATCGAGGGGATTCTCTCCGGCGATTACCTCACTTTTTTCGAAAAGTGGTACGGCAAGAGGCTTTAGAGGGCCTGGACACCCGGCGGCCAAGTGTGTAAGAATCTTGGAAAACAATCTAGGGGAACGCGCCCGGGAAAAGCGGCTGAGACCCGTGGACCGCGGCCGGG
>JARFUL010000226.1 GCA_029289015.1 Syntrophobacteria bacterium
ATGATCATGTCGTTGAACTTCACCCCGGAAACGCCCAGCCTCATCGCGAAACCGGCTATGTTGGGAAGGTCTTCGAGGTTCAGCCTGGTGACGGTGCAGTAAAACGACAGGGGGAAACCCTCCTTGAGGAGGAGCTCTACACCCCGCTTCATCTTTTCGAAGCTGCCCGGCCCCCGGACCCTGTCGTGGACCTCGGGCGAAGAGCCGTCCAGGCTGACCATTATCTCGTCCAGCCTCGAAAGGTTCGAGAGCCTCTTTGCCGCGGGCCCATCCACCAGGGTGGCGTTGGTGTTTATGCATATCCTCAGCGGCCTTCGAGCCAGGTCGTCCATCAGATGGAAGAAATCGGGCCGCATCATGGGCTCGCCCCCGGAGATGTGGACCCTGAAGACCTTGAGCCTTTGAAGCTCGTCGAAGAAGGAGATCCACTCGTCGGTGGAGAGGTCGGTGCCCAGGGGCGCGTCCTCGTATACGCAGCAGTGCAGACACTTCAGGTTGCACAGCGAGGTGATGGAGATGAACACCGAAAGGGGGGCTGAGTAGGGCGCGTTCACGGCCGCCTCTTTTCAAGGAGAAGCTCTTTTTCCAGGAGCTCCGTGATGAACTCCCCGGTCTCCTGGGCCACCTTTTCCCTGGCCTCGCCGTACTCCTCGGCCAGCGCGTCTATGAGCTGGGCCACGGTGCGCGCGCCGTCGGCAGACCTGTAGACATACGCGCCCGTCTCGTTGAGGAGCCTCAGGGAGTCGGTGTCCGGGTCGAAGAGCAGCGCGCCGTCGGCCTCCTCCCGGAACACGTACCTGGGGTTGGGCTCCACCACCGTCTTGAGAAGCCCCGCGCTCAGAGTCATTGGACCTCCTCGATGATGCCCAGTCCTTCGAGCTCACAGTAGAACCGCTTTACATCCTCGAACACCCTGGCCCTCTCCTGGCCGTAGTCCTCCGCGAGCCTGGCCGCGACCTCCTCTGGGCCGGTTCTCCCGTCGGTGAGGCGAAAGATCTCCGCGGCCGCGCCCAGGAGCAGCCGGGGGCGGTAGTCCTCGAGGGAGAAGAGGAGGATCTCCTCCCCGAAGTCCTCGAAGAGCCAGCCTTTTTCCTGTCTGAGGTATCTCTTCATGCCAATATCCGGGTTCAAAAGGGCCTGGGTCCTATTTAAATACTTATCACTTACCCCTCGCCCGGGTCAACGGGCCCGGTTATCCCGATGTATTCCTCGTTGAGCTCCCGGTAGTGGGCTATGGTGTCCTCTATCCTCTTGCGCTCCCTCTCTCCCACCTGCCTCACCACCCTGGCCGGCACCCCCATGACCAGGGAGCCGGGCGCCACCTCCATGCCCTCGGGCACGAGGGAGCCCGCGGCCACCACCGACCCCTCGCCTATCTTCGAGCCGTCGAGCACCACCGCGCGAATCCCTATGAGGCAGCGGTCGCCCACTGTTGAGCCGTGGACCACCGCACCGTGGCCCACCGAGACCCCCGAGCCTATTACGAGCGGAAAATCGGGCCCCGTGACGTGGAGCAAGGACCCGTCCTGGATGTTGGTCTCGCTCCCTATGCGAATCCAGTTGACGTCCCCCCTGGCCATCACCTTGAACCAGAGCGAGCTCCCCTCGTCCATCTCCACGTCCCCCACCACCACCGCGTCCGGAGCAAGGTAGCAGGTGGGGTGGATCTTGGGGTACACCCCCCGGTAGGGAAGAATCAGGGCCACTTGATCCCCCTTGGAAAATGAGTCATCGGGGCTGAAAGCCCCCGTATTTATGCGATGCCCAGTATCCGGGCCACCTCCTGGGCGGTCGCGGCCACGAAATCCTCAAGCTCCGGGCCCGAGAGGTGGTCCTCTTCCGTGGGCAGCCTTTTCGCGCGTTTGGACCTCACCGGCACGGGCCTGTTCATCAGCTCCTCCTTGGGCACCACCTCGAACTCCGGCTCAAAGGAGTCCTCGAAGTACTTCTCCTGGAAGGAGACGAACTTCAGGTGGTGCGCGGTGGAGTCGAGCACCGCGACCTCCCCCGCGGGCACAAGCCCCAGGTCCACAGCTCTCTTCAGCCCGGCCAGGGACTCCCCGCCCTGGGTGCAGGCCACGTGGCCCGAGCGGTCTGCTAAGAGCATGGAGTCCATGATCTCCTGCTCCGTGACCTGGACCGCGGCGAACGCGCCCTCCCCTGCCAGATCCTCGTACTTTTCCACCAGGCGGATAACCCTGGGCATGGAGACCGGGTTGCCGATCATCGCGGCCTGGGCCACGGAGGGCCGCACCCTCACCGGCTCGAAGACCCTCTTTCCCGGAGGGTTAGAATAATACCTGAAGACCGGGTCCGCATGGTGGGACTGCACCGCGAGCACCCTGGGGAGCGCCTTTATGATGCCCAGGTCAAAGAGGCTGAGGAACCCGGTGAGGATCGCGGTTATGTTGCCCGCGTTGCCCACCGGCACCACCACCGCCATCCCTTCGAGCGCGTAGTCGAACTGCTGGGCCACCTCGTATGAATACGATTCCTGGCCCTTTATCCTCCAGGGGTTCTTGGAGTTTAAGAGCGCGACGTCGTACTCCTGGGCGAGCCGCTCCACCACCTTCATCGCGTGGTCGAAGACCCCCGGGATCATGAGCACCTTCGCGCCCGCGCCCAGGGGCTGGCTTAGCTGCTGCGGGGTCACCTTGCCCTCGGGCAAGAGCACCGCGGAGGCCACCTTGTCCCCGAGATAGGACGCGTAGAGAGCCGCGGCCGCGCTGGTGTCGCCCGTGGACGCGCAAACTGCTAGCACCTTTTTCACCCTGCCCGTCTCGATGAGATGGTTCAGGTGGCTTATCGCGGAGGCCATGCCCCGGTCCTTGAAGGACGCGGACGGGTTCTGGCCGTCGTTCTTGAAGTAGATGTCCGTGCCCGCCCAGTGCCTGAGCGCGGGGTTGGACCTCACCACCGGGGTGTGCCCCTCCCCCAGGTAGACGATGTGCTCGAGGGGAAGGTGGGGCCCGATGAGCTCGTGGAAGAGGTAGACCCCCTTGAGCGCGGGGACGTTGAGCATCCTGCGGCTGTCGAAGAGTCTTTGCCATTTCTTGCCCGGGGTCTCCTTCAGCTTGTCAAAGCCGGTGTCTACGAGCATCAACAGGGAGCCGCACGAGGGGCAGGTGTAGAGAAGCCGGCTCAGATCATACCCGGCTTCGCAGCCCAGGCACCGGTAGGTCAGGTCGTCCCGGGTCTTTGGGATCATGCGCTCTCTTATCTCTTGAGGGAATTGCTCGAGGAGCATAATACCTCCGAATGGTTAAAGGGCACGGCTGATGAAAAACGGCCCTGAGGGCCGAAATTGGTCTAAAGGGGCATACTTGGCGGCCCCCGCTACTTTGAAACAGAGGCAATCCTTAAAAGTCCACGTATTCCCTCGGTCCAAGGGCCTTCAGGTGGCAGGTGTCGTTCATCAGATTGATTATCCAGCGCTCACCGTCCCAGGTGAAGATGTTGTACGCGGTGGTATCCTGGCCTATGCGCCAGAACTCGGAGCTGGGAAGGCCCAGGACACCGAGGATAATCACCTTGTTGACCACCCGGTGGCCGCAGAGGATCGCGCTCTTGCCGGGGTGGGCCGCGACCACCCATTCGAGCGCGGCCATGGCCTTGGCCCTCAGGTCGTCAAGGGACTCGCCCCCGGGGAACGCGACCTTGTGCGGCTCCTTCTCCCACGTCTCATACAGCTCGGCCCAGCGGACCTTCACGTCCTCGAGGCTCACGCCCCCCCACTCGCCGTAGTTCAGGTCGGTGAGCCCCTCCAGAGGCACAACCTCAAGGCCGTGGTGCCTCACCGCATTGCGGCAGGTCTCCATGGACCGGACCCGGGGGGACGAGTAGGCCACGTCTATCTTCTCGTGCCTGAGCCAGTCGCCCAGCAGCTCAGCCTCCCGTATTCCGGTGTCGTCGAGGGGAACGTCCTTTATGCCCCGGAAAATCTTGTCCTTGTTCCACGGGGTCTGGCCGTGTCTGATGAGAATAACCCTGGTCATGCAAACCCCATTACCAGCGCTCGCGAAAACAGGTCTCAGGCCGGGCTCGTCAGGAGCCCTTCGAGGGATCCAGCGACTGCTCTATGTTGTGCTCCTTCAGGGAGGAGAAGGTAAGAAAGAACGCGTAGGCCTCGTCCAGCACGTTCTCGAGCTTCGAGCTGTCGAAGGGCAGGGACGTGGAGATCGCCTCCCTCACGGATTCGAGGATCAGGTCATACTCCTCGTCGCCGGGCTTGAACTTCCTAAGATCGGTGAACTGGCTTACCAGCTCCTTGATGACCTCCTCCACCAAGGGCTTGCTCACAACGTTGTGAACTCCTTCTATAGGCGGCATGGCTACCCCCCCACCTTTCTCGACGAACACCTAAACGGGCCGTATCGCCACGGTCCGAAGACGCACTCCTCAGCCAGCGCTGTCTCATTTTCTTACTATTGGTGAAGAAAGTCAAAGGTGTTCTCCCCCGCGGGGGCCGAAGGATTTGATCTCGGGTTCCAAAGCGGCTAAATCGGGGCCTGATATTCCCATGCGGCACGCGGCTGTGCTATTCTCTTCGGGCCATGTCAATCCTGAAAAGCGTCATAGAGTCCGCGCGGTTCGTCACCAGCCGGGCGGTTCACGTGTCCGTGGACCCGGACAAAGCGGCCCGGTGGGCGGTCCGGCTGTGGGACCGCGGTGAACTCCCCCCGTGGCACGGGCCCGCGCACTTCTTCGACGGCACCGAAACCACGGTCCAGTGGATCTTTGTTCTCACCGCGATAAACCACTGCTTCTGGGCGCCGAAGGGGTCGCGTCGCTGGACATTGGACAGCCCGGGCCAGACCCTCGACGGCTACGACGCGCTGGCCAGCGCGCTCAAAAGGGCCCATGGGCAAGGCCACGCCATACTCGACGCGGACTTTCTGGCCCGGGTGACCCCCGAGGCCCTGAGAGAGACCCTCGGCGGCCGGGGAGAGCTGCTTTTAATGAAAGAGAGAGCCCGCTCATTGAGGGAGGCCGGGCGGGTGCTCAAAGAGAGGTGGTCCGGCTCCTTCGCGCAGGTTGTCCGGGCCGCGGGAGGCAGCGCGGAGAGGTTGGTCTCTATTGTGGCCGAGGAGTTTGCTTCCTTTAGGGACAGCGCGGATTACCGCGCGAGAGAGGTCTTCTTCTTCAAAAGGGCCCAGCTCCTGGCCGCGGACCTCTTCTCAGCTTTTAAGGGGCAGGGATACGGGGAGTTTAGGGACATCGCAAGCCTCACCTGCTTCCCGGACTACAAGCTCCCCCAGGTACTAAGAGAGATGGGGGTGCTCGTCTATTCTCCCGCGCTTGCAGGCAAGGTGGACTCCATGGTTGAGCTCGCGCCCGGCTCAAAGGAGGAGGTGGAGATACGCGCGGCCACGGTTGTGGCTGTGGAAAGCATGCGCGAACACCTCACAGGGGAAGGCCGTCCGGTCACCGCGATGGAGCTTGACTACCGGCTGTGGCACCTCGGCCAGAAAGACGAGTTCCGGAAAAGGCCGTATCACCGCACCCGCACGATCTTCTATTAGCGCGACCCAGGGAAAAACTTTGACATCCCGACCAGCGCTCTAATAGAATCCCTGAAGGCCCCCGCAAATCTTCCTCGGCAGCTTCTGAGCTCTCATACAAGATTTCGTTTCCAAAGCCCACTTCATCCCTGAAGAACGGCGATCGAGGCCGGGCCTATATGTTACGAGCCCATTCTAACGGGAGCGGCCGGCTTGAATTATTACCAATTTATTGAGGAGGGAAGCCATGCCCAAGAAAATTAGAATCGCAACCTTCAACTGCGAGAACCTCTTCGCCAGGTACCAATTCGGG
>JARFUL010000227.1 GCA_029289015.1 Syntrophobacteria bacterium
ACCGAGATTAAAGACACGGTTGTAATACCGTTGGTCCATTCCGAGATCACGGAAGAGGCCTGGAAGAATAAAGTGTTCTTTGACATGGTGGATAGCTCCGGCAAGCCCGTGAAGAAGATCCTGAAGGAGATGGGCATATCCCGCTCTACCTTCTACCACTGGCGCAAGCGCTATGATGAGGAGGGCATGGCCGGCCTCGTGGACCTGAGGGCAGGCCCCAAGGAGAAGGTTGAAGAGCCCGCGCCCGCGCCAGCGGAGCCCGAGCCGGTGGAGGCCGTGGTGGAAGAAGCGGAAGATGTTGCCCCTATGCCGGAAGAAGAGGCTCCCGCGCCCAGGGTGGAGCCCCCCGGCCCGCCCCCAGGAGGAGGTCCAGTGGAGGAGAAAAAAGGACTCGGCCTATATTATCTTATTGCTGGAACCCTGCTCGTAATCGGTCTTCTCATTGCGGTCAGCCTCTCCAACTCTTCGAGGCACTTCTTCAAGGTTGAGGACGGCAAGATCGTTCTCTACAGGGGCAAGTTCGCGCCCTCGGGCACCCTGAAAGTCGACGACTTCGAGGCCATCTCTGCAGGCGACCTCGACGTTGCGCCCGTGCTGGACGAGATGTTCTACGGCCGCGTGGCTGCTGAGACCGGCCTTTACAACTACTTCATCAACCAGGCCGCGGCCGAGTTCAAAAATGACGACGGCGCGAATCTCGCCCGGTCCCGGTCCCTTCTTGCCCTGGCCGAGAAGCTGGCCGAGAGGGGAGTGCTCAAGGGCTCAGACGTAGAGACCCGGGGCAAGATATTCCTCGCGCTCCAGAAGGTGGAGTATGCGGAGAGGATCCTAGAGAAGACCTACAGGGAGGCCCAGCCCATTTTGGCCAGCGCGCTGAAAAACGGTTCCAACTACGACGAAGAGATGCTCAAGGAGAAGCTCGACCGCATCCGGGCCTACCTGGGCCCGCCTAAAGAGGCGGTGGAGGAGGTCGAGGAGACCCCCGAGGCCAAGGCCGTGGAGCCCGAGGAGCAGATAGTGGAGAAGCCCAAGGCCAAGGAAGAGGCTGAGGAAGCGGTCGCGGAGCCCGCGGCGCCCACTGTCCCAAAGGAGGTTAAGCCCGAGGCCAGGCCCGCGTCTTAGACACTCCTTAAATTTCGGTATATACTTTAAGCACGGTTTTAGGTTAGGCCGTGCTTTTTTCTGGCCGCAGCGGGTGAGCGCACTCTCGCCTGGACCGGGAATATTAGGCCGGCTTTTTCCGGCTGCAAGGATATCTTGACCCATGAAAAGGGATACGATTAGCCTCCCCTACCCTGAGGAGGTCTTGGCCCGGGTGTCGAAACCCGGCCGCTACCTCGGGAGCGAGGTGGGCGCGGCCAAAGAGCCGGATGAGCCCGCGCTCAGGGTGGCCCTCGCGTTCCCCGACCTCTACGAGGTGGGCATGAGCCACCTCGGGGTGGCGATACTCTACTCCATCCTGAGGAAGGACCCCAGGGTGTCGGTGGCCAGGGTCTTCGCTCCCTGGCCCGACATGGAGGCCCAGCTCAGAGAGAACGACCTCAGGCTGGGGAGCCTGGAATCCGCGACCCCTTTGAGGGAGTTCGACGTCATAGGGTTCAGCCTCCTCTACGAGCTGACCTACACCAACCTCCTCAACATCCTCGACCTGGCCGGGGTCCCGCTTTTTGCGACAGAGAGAAAAGAGGGGGACCCCATCGTCATCGCGGGCGGCCCCTCGTGCTACAACCCGGAGCCCCTGGCCGAGTTTCTCGACGTGGTCGCGCTGGGCGACGGCGAGGGGTTCGTCCGGGCCATGGCAGAGACCGCTATCGCGGCCAAGGAGAAAGGTCTCTCCCGCGCCGGGGTGATAGCCGCGCTGGGCGAGCTCCCCGGGGCCTACCTGCCGGGAAGGTACCGGGCCAGCTACGGCCCAGGGGGCGAGTTCGCGGGGATAGAGCCCCAGGAGGGCGCACCCGAAAGGGTAGCCAGGGCCGTGGTGGGCGACATCTCGGCCTACCGGCTCCCGGAAAGGCCCGTTGTTCCCTGGGTGGCCCCCATCCACGACCGGCTCTCCGTGGAGGTGGCCAGGGGGTGCACCAGGGGGTGCAGGTTCTGCCACGCGGGCATGATCTACCGCCCGGTCCGGGAGAGGCCCCCGGAGGAGGTCATAGATTACATAGAGGCCGCGCTGTCCAGGTCCGGGTACGACGAGGTCTCCCTGCTGAGCCTCTCCGTAGGGGACTACTGCTCCGTGGGGCGAGTGATAGCGGACCTGATAAAGTCTCTGGGACCGGACGGGGTCGCGGTCTCGCTCCCGTCCCTGAGGGTCGGCACGCTCTCCCCCGAGATCGTTGAAGAGATCGTCAAGGTGCGAAAGACCGGGTTCACCCTCGCGCCGGAGGCCGGGTCCGAGAGGCTGAGAAAGGTCATCAACAAACAGGTCTCCGACGAGGACCTCCTGGGGGAGGTGAGGTGCGCGTTCGAAGCGGGGTGGAAGCTGGTGAAGCTCTACTTCATGGTGGGCCTTCCCACCGAGACCGAGGAGGACCTGGCCGCGATGGTGGAGCTCTGCCGCAGGGTAAACGCGGTGGCCAAAGAGTTCCACGCGAAGGTCAACGTCTCGGTCTCCACCTTCGTGCCCAAGCCCCACACCCCCTTCCAGTGGCACGGCCAGGCAAACCCGGAAAGGGTCAGGGCCAGCCTTTCTTTCCTTAAAAAAAGGCTTAGGGGCAAAGGCACGAGGCTCAAGCACCACGACCCGGACATATCCTTCCTCGAGGCGGTCTTCGCGCGGGGGGACCGCAGGCTCTCCAGGGTGCTGTTGAAAGCCTTCGAGCTGGGGTGCCGGTTCGACGGCTGGACCGAGATGTTCGACATGGAGCTCTGGGAGAGGGCCTTCGCGGATACGGGAGTTGACCCTTTTCATTACGCTCTAAATGATATACCTTTAGAAAGTCCGCTCCCCTGGGACCACATTGACGCGGGGGTCGACAAAGAGTTCCTCTGGGACGAGAGGCAAAGGGGACTGAACGGGGAGCCCACCCCGGACTGCCGGGAGCACGAGTGCCATCTTTGCGGCGCGTGCGACTTCGAGGAGGTCGCGCCCAGGCTCCATCCCGGCGCGCCCGCGGCGAAGGAGCCGGAGCCACAGGAGGAGCCGGCCCAGGAGGCCGCTCCCTTCATGCTGGTGTATGAAAAGACCGGGGCAACGAGGTTCCTCAGCCACCTTGAGACCAGGTCCTGCCTCCTCAGGGCGCTCAGGAGGTCCGGCTGGCCGGTGGACCTGACCAGGGGGTTCCACCCCAAGCCCAGGGTCTCCTTTGGGGACGCGCTCCCCGTGGGCATGGAGTCGCTGGAGGAGCGGGCCGTGGTCTGGCTCCTGGGGCCGGTGGATACCGATGGGGCCCTCGCGGCCCTCAACCGGGAGCTTCCCCCAGGGCTCTTCGGGATCGAGCTTAGGGCCCTCGCCGGCAAAAAGGGGGCCGGGTTCGAGGTCGTGCACTACCTCGTCCGGCTGCCGCACGGGCTCGACCCCCGGGAGGTGGCGGACGCGCTGGCGCCCAAGGGGGGCCGGGTTGAAGAGAGGGTGAAGTCCGTTGAGGTCCAGGCCGACGGCACGCTTGAGATGGCGCTCTTCGGCCAGGCCAGGCCCCTTAAGATTTTGGAGGAGGCCGCGGGGCTGACCAAGGACCTTGCAGGGCCCGCCCGAGTCACGATAACCAAGAGAGAATAGTTTGTTGCCAT